>CAYNJD010000260.1:0-4992 GCA_964397355.1 uncultured Mycobacterium sp.
ACCTTGGTGTCGATGACCACCCAGCGTTCGCTGTAGGTGCGCCCGGTGTAGCCGATGCCCAACTGCCCGCGGGTGGGCGACGATCCACCGTCGGCGGCGATCACATACGACGCCCGGACTCGTTTGAAGGTGTCGGTGCGCAGGTCGGCCAGCATGAGTTCGACGTCGTCGTCGCCGGCCAGCACCCGCAGGCATTCGTGCTCCAGCAGCACATCGACGTTCGGGAACCGCGCCACCCCGTCGCGCAGCACCTGATCGACCGCAGGCTGATACAGGAATTGCTGCGGTGGATGCCCGGTGCCGCGGGAGGCGATCTTCAGGTCGATGAAGGGCACTCCCGCGGAGTCGACGAAGTTCAGCGGCCGGTCGGGCAGCATGTCGCGTTGCAGCCGATCCGCCAGCCCCACGGATTGCCAGATTCGCATGACCTCGTCATCGGTCGAGATCGCCCGGGCGCGGCCATATACATCGGAATCGCGTTCGATTACAAGGACTTTCAAACCATAACGACCCAACAGATTCGCGGCGGTGGCACCGGTGGGTCCATAGCCGATCACGGCCACGTCGTAAGCGCTCACGGTGTCCCCTCGTCATCCGGATCTTGTTCTGTAGTGATCGCTACGGTATTGTAGTGATCACTACAGTGTCAATACCCTGATCGTGGAGAGCCCGATGGCAGAACCCGCACAGTCGAAACGTCGCCGCACTCGCGCGGATGGCGAGCTGTCACGCAACAGCATTCTCGACGCCGCCACCGAGATAGCCGCCGAGCGCGGCTATGAGGGCACCAGCATTGCGCTGGTCAGCGCCAAATGCGGACTGCCGGCCAGTTCCATCTATTGGCACTTCAAGAACAAGGACGACCTGATCGCGGCGGTGATCGCACGCAGCTTCAGCAGCTGGCTGTCGGCGTGGCAGGTACCCGAGGGCGGCACCGCCGAGCAGCGGTTCGTGTCGGTGTCGACCCAGGCCGCTAAAGCACTGCAGGATTCCCCGGACTTCATCCGGCTCGGATTGATGCTGGCATTGGAACGCCGCCCGGTGGAACCGCGGGCACGGGCCATGTTCCTCCAGACACGCGCCGAGGCACGTCAGCAGCTGATCAAAGATTTCCGGGATTTCATGCCCGAGCTGACCGATGCCGGCATGCAGCAACTGGCCGACTACGCGTTGGCCGGCGCCGACGGGCTGTTCATCGCCAAGGAGGTCGGTGGCGACACGGTGGATCTGCTGGCGCTGTTCGAACTTCATGGCCGCGCCATCTACGACACCGCTCGTCGGTTGCTGCGCGAACAGGGTGTCCGGTGACCGACGGGCCACCGAGCGTAGCCGCCATGGTTCGGCAGGCGACGGTGCCCATCGTCGCTGCGATCGCGCAATCCGCGACCGTGTGCTACGCCGAGGTCGTGTCCTCGATCCCGTCGGGTTCCGCCGGCCCGGACGGCCGCGCCGGCATCGACGCGTTCATCGAAAGCACCGCGCGCGCTTTGCACGTCGTCGGAGGTGCCCGGCGCGGCAAAGCGGTGATGATCCTCAATCCGGCCGATCCGCCGGTGTTCATGCGCAACACGATCTACTGCCTGGTCGACCGACCGGCCGATCATGAGCGCATCGAGACCGACGTGCTGGCCATGATCGAGAGGGTCACCGCGTATGTGCCCGGCTACCGCCTCAAGCAACAGATTCAGTTCGAGGCCTTCTCGGCAGAGGAACCGCTCTACATCCCGGGAACCGGCAACTTCACCGGCACCCGGGTCGCCGTGCTGCTCGAGGTCGCCGGATGAGCCTCTACATCAGCGACGTCACACTGCGCGATGGCATGCATGCCGTGCGCCATCAGTACACCGTTCAACAGGTGGCGACGATCGCATCGGCACTCGACGCCGCGGGCGTGGCCGCCATCGAGGTGGCGCACGGCGACGGGCTGGGCGGATCCAGCTGCGTCTATGGTTTCGGCGCGCACACCGACCTCGAATGGATCGAAGCCGTCGCGGGCGCGGTGCGCCGGGCCGAGATCGCCACCTTGCTGCTGCCCGGCGTCGGGAGCGTGCGCAACCTCACCGACGCCCACCGGGCCGGCGCAACGGTGGTACGGGTGGCCACGCACTGCACCGAGGCCGACGTCGCCGCCCGCTATCTGGCCGCCGCGGCCGAGCTCGGCATGGACCCCGTGGGCTTCTTGATGATGAGCCATCTGACCACCCCGGCACGGTTGGCGCAGCAGGCCGGGCTGATGGAGAGCTACGGCGCCAGCTGCGTGTACGTCGTCGACTCCGGTGGCGCCATGACCATGCGCGACATCTCCGAACGTGTCGACGCGCTGCGCCAAACACTGCGACCGACAACGCAAATCGGCATCCACGCGCATCACAACCTGTCACTGGGGGTGGCCAACTCCATCGTCGCCGTCGAGCACGGCGCCCACCGCGTCGATGCATCGCTGACCGGTATGGGCGCCGGCGCCGGCAATGCGCCGCTGGAGGTGTTTGCCGCAGCCGCCGACAAACTCGGCTGGGATCACGGCTGCGACCTGCACGCACTGCAAGATGCCGCCGACGATGTGGTCCGGCCGCTGCAGGACCGCCCGGTTCGGGTGGACCGGGAGACCCTGACGCTGGGCTATGCCGGGGTCTACTCCAGTTTCCTGCGCCACGCGGAGACTGCCGCCGAACGGTTCGGCGTTGACGCGCGCACGCTGCTGGAGGAGGCCGGCCGGCGCGGGATGGTCGGTGGGCAGGAAGACATGCTCGTCGACATCGCGCTCGATCTGACCGACGACGTCGTCAGTACTCGGCGACGTCTGGGGCGAGTCCGATGACCGGCGATCATCGCGCCCTGCACAGCGAGCGGGGCGCACTGATCGGGGAACATCCCGGGCGGGCGCGCAATCCGCTCATCAAGGTCCATGACCTGGCCTGGTTGGAATTCGAGAAGCCGGACCTGGGCCGAGCCGAGATCTTCGCGCAGGCTTTCGGTTTCACCACCGCACTGCGCACCGACGACGAGCTGCAGCTGCGTGGCGCCGACTCGGGGGCGCCGTGCGTGATCATTCGCCGCGGCAACCGAACCCGCTTTCATCGCGTGGCGTTTCAGGCATCCGACACCACGGACCTGACCCGACTGGCCGACGCCACCGCCGGTCGCATCGCGCCACTGCCCGACTCCCTCGGCGGACTCGCCGTCGATCTGATCGACCCCGGCGGGCTGCCGGTCCGCGTCGTCGCCGGCACCCACCGGTTGCCGACACTGCCGGCACAGACACCGCGGACCCTCAACTTCGGCACGGGCCTGCGGCGCATCAACGCCACCCAGCGCCCGCCACGCAGACCGGCAATCGTGCAGCGCCTCGGCCACCTAGTGCTGCAGCGCACCCGATACCGCCGGGCCCTCGACTGGTATCTGGACACCCTCGGGATGATCGTCAGCGACTTCCTGTTCTTCCCCGGCCAGCGCGGGCGCGGACCGACGATGAGCTTCATCCGCTGCGACCGCGGCGCCACCCCGACCGACCACCACACCCTGGCTCTCGCGCTGGGCCCCGCCGACCGCTATGTGCACTCGGCGTATCAGGTCTGCGACCTCGACGCCCTGGCGGCCGGCGGCGAACATCTCAAAGACCGGGGATACCAACGATCTTGGGGAGTCGGACGACATATCCAGGGCAGCCAGATCTTCGACTACTGGCGCGATCCGGATGGCTTTCTGGTGGAACACTTCACCGACGGCGACCTGTTCGACAACACCCTGGAGCCCGGCTGGGCGCCATTCACCGCCTCCGGGCTGGCCCAATGGGGGCCACGGGCCAGCAGCGACTTCCTCGGCGCCGGTGCCAGATCCGCGCCCCGGGAAGCCCGCACAATCCTCACCGCGCTGCGCGGCCACAACGAGTTCGACATCCGGCGACTGGCCGGTCTGCTGAAAGTTGCCTTCTCATGACGGTTTCCGTTCTCCGCACTGCCGACGGCTGGTGGGTGCGCACCCCGGCCGGTGCCGCCCGGATCGATACCCGCGCCACCACCACCGGGCAGCTGCTGGCCGATCGAGCCGCCGTCCGGGCCGCCGCGAGCAGCACCGACTCGGTCCCGGTGGACAGTCTCACCCTGCTGTCGCCGGTGACCGCCCCGTGCCGGGTGATCGCCCAGATGACGAACTTCGCTTCTCACGCGCGCGATGCCGGGATGAACCCCGAAACGGTGCCGCTGACGTTCTTTCGCAAGGCGTCGGCGTCGATCACCGGACCCTACGACGACATCGTCAGACCCGGCCACGTCCGGCTGTTGGACTACGAGGTCGAGATCGGCCTGGTCATCGGACGCGACATCCCGGTGGGCGCAGCCATTTCCGAGTCGGAGCTGCCCGAACTCATCGCCGGCCTGGTAGTCACCAACGACGTGTCCGCCCGCGACGTCCAGCTGCCGCAGACCCAGTTCTACGAGGCGAAGTCCTATCCCGGGTTCACCCCGGTGGGCCCGGCCCTGGTGCTGCTCGACGCCGACGAGCTGGCACGGTTCGGGGAGCTGAGGCTGCGCCTGACGGTCAACGATGAGATCCGCCAGAACATGGCCGTGGCCGGCGACATGCTCTACCGACCGCTGCAGGCGCTGCAGGCGCTGACCCGATTCCAGAACCTTGCCGCCGGAGACCTCATCCTGACCGGCACCCCGGTCGGCACCGCGCTGAGCGCACCGCCCAGGCCGGTCGAAGTCCTCGGCTCACTTTTACCGCCGGCGGTGAAGTGGAAGGTTTTCTTCAAACGGCAATCCCGCAACCCCAGGTACCTGCGCGCCGGCGACGTCATCGTGGCGGGCGTGGCCACCGACGACGGCGCGATCGACCTGGGCACTCAGCGCAACATCGTGCGGTACGCGCCGCCTCAGTCGCCCGGATAGCTCCAGGCAGCCAGCCGCTCGGCGATCTCGCCGAGATCCGCCAACGTTCCGGTAGCCACCCCGATCACGAACCCGAAACGCTCGTCTTCGGGTGCGCTGATCC
>CAYNJD010000261.1:0-4942 GCA_964397355.1 uncultured Mycobacterium sp.
CGGTCACCGTCGCGGCAAACGCGAACGCCCGGCGAAATGGTTGCCGAACGGCTTCGACGGGTATGCACCCGGCAGCAACCGCTGATTGGAGGTCTCATGCCCAAGACGACGAAGAGCGGCGCCGCCAAGCGCGGCGAATTGCCCAGCACGCTGCAGCGTTCCGGGGCCAAGGCGCAACGTACCTTCGCCAAGGCGCACGACGCGGCCGCCAAGGAGTACGGCAGCGAGCAGCGTGCGCACCGGGTCGCCTACGCGGCGCTCAAGCACAGTTTCGAGAAGGTCGGGGATCACTGGGAACCCAAGAAGAAGAGCGGCCCCTCCGACAAGCGCGCGGCCCGCGGCGGCCCGAACAACTCCGGCCCGTCCGCCGAGGGCGTCGACGCCAACGCCAGCAAGAAGCATCTGCTGGACCTGGCACGCCGGCTGGACATCCACGGACGCTCGACGATGCGGAAATCGGAACTGGTCACGGCGATCAAGAAGCACAACCGCCGTGTCCGCGGTCGGTAGCCGGATAGCCGGAGCGTGCGCCGAGACGCTGCTGTGGTGGTTGCTCGCCGGCGTGGCCAGCCAGGAATGCCGACTCATCCACAGCCGCCCCGCCCGTCGGCCAACGCCGCGATCGGTGACTGGTCGAGGTGGCTGAGCAGGTCCTCGGCGTTATCGAAAACCGCTGCGGCGCCCGCTGTTTGAAGTTCGGTGCGCGACACCCCGCCGCTGAGCAGACCGATGCTGGGCAAACCGGCGCGAACGCACGCCTGCGCATCCCAGATCGCATCGCCGACGAAGACCGCGCGGTCCGCCGGCGCGCCGATCCGGTCCAGCGCAATGCCGATGATGTCCGGGTTGGGTTTGGCCACGTCGACGTCGGCCGACGAGGTGACCGCGGCCACCAGGTCATCGCAGTCGAGTGCCTTGCGCAGCAGAGCCAGCTCGTCCTCGGGCGCCGAGGTGGCCAATACCACCGGAAGATCCAGGGCGGCGACACGTTCCAGCAGCCGGCGAGCGCCCGGCAACGGTTCCAGCAGTTCGGCGGACTCCAGGTAATAGCGCGAGTGCAGGTCTTTGAGTCGCTGTCGGACATCGTCGGGTGCGTCGTCGGACAGCAGCCGCACCAGCTCGGAGCCGTCCATTCCGATGGCCCGGTGGATACGCCAGGACTCCACCGCGATGTGCGCCTCGGCGAACGCCCGCCGCCAGGCGTGCACGTGCAGGTAGTTGGAATCGACCAGGGTGCCGTCGACGTCGAACAACACCGCCGGTCGGTCGGTCACGGTTCTGCCTCTTTCGTTTGCGGATGTGCTGGCTGGGATACCCACGCAGGGAATTCCCATACCGTCCCCACAGCGGAAAGAGGAGAAACGGTGGCTACCGACGACCGCGACGCCAAGCAGCGACAGCTCGACGACTTCCGGGTCGACCGGCAGTCCGGATACCTGACGACCCAGCAGGGCGTGCGCGTCGACCACACCGACGACGCGCTGTCGGCCGGCGAGCGAGGGCCGACCCTGCTGGAGGACTTCCACGCCCGCGAGAAGATCACCCACTTCGACCATGAACGGATCCCCGAGCGGGTGGTCCACGCCCGCGGGTCGGGCGCCTACGGCTACTTCGAGCCCTACGACGACTGGCTGGCCGACTACACCGCGGCGAAGTTCCTGACCACGCCGGGCAAACAGACCCCGGTGTTCGTGCGGTTCTCCACCGTGGCGGGCTTTCGCGGTTCGGCCGACACCGTGCGCGACGTGCGCGGGTTCGCCACCAAGTTCTACACCGACGCCGGCAACTACGACCTGGTCGGCAACAACTTCCCGGTCTTCTTCATCCAGGACGGCATCAAGTTCCCGGACTTCGTGCACGCGGTCAAACCCGAGCCGCACAACGAGATCCCGCAGGCACAGTCGGCGCACGACACGCTGTGGGACTTCGTGTCGCTGCAGCCGGAGACGCTGCACACCATCATGTGGCTGATGTCGGACCGGGCGCTGCCCCGCAGTTACCGGATGATGCAGGGCTTCGGGGTGCACACCTTCCGCTTCGTCAACGCCGACGGCAACGGCACGTTCGTGAAGTTCCACTGGACGCCGAAACTCGGCGTGCACTCGCTGATCTGGGACGAATGCCAGAAGGTCGCCGGCAAGGACCCCGACTTCAACCGCCGCGACCTGTGGGACGCCATCGAGGCCGGGCAATTCCCGGAATGGGAACTCGGTGTTCAGTTGGTCGACGAAAGCGACGAGTTCAATTTCGATTTCGACCTGCTGGATGCGACGAAGATAATTCCGGAAGAGCGGGTTCCGGTCCGGCCGGTGGGAAAAATGGTGCTGAATAGGAACCCGGACAACTTTTTCGCAGAAACCGAGCAGGTCGCCTTTCACACCGCCAACGTGGTACCGGGCATCGACTTCACCAACGACCCGCTGCTGCAGTTCCGCAACTTCTCCTACCTCGACACCCAGCTGATCCGGCTCGGCGGGCCCAACTTCGCGCAGCTGCCGGTCAACCGGCCGCTTGCCGACGTGCGCAACAACCAGCACGACGGCTACGGCCAGTTCGCGATTCCACGGGGCACGTCCAGCTACTACAAGAACTCGCTGGGCGGCGGCTGCCCGGCGCTGGCCGACACGGACGTGTTCCGCCACTACACCGAGAAGGTCGACGGCAGCAAGATCCGGCAGCGTGCCGCGAGCTTCACCGATCACTACAGCCAGGCGCGGATGTTCTGGAAGAGCATGTCCGAACCGGAGGCCAAACACATCGTCGCCGCATATGCGTTCGAGCTGGGCAAGGTCGAAGAACGCGAGATCCGGTCCCGGGTGGTCGACCAGCTCAACCTGATCGACCACGATTTGGCCGCCCGGGTCGCGAAGCAACTGGGCCTCGCGGTGCCCGATGAGCAGCCCGTCGAGGACAAGATGCCGGCCTCCCCGGCGCTCTCGCAGCTCAACACCGCAACCGACAGCATCGAAAGCCGCAAGATCGCGGTGCTGGCCGCCGACGGCATCGATGTCACCGGTGTCGAACACTTCATCGAGGCGATGCGGCAGCGCGGGGCGATCGCCGAGGTGCTGGCGCCGGTCGCCGGTGGCACGCTGGCCGGCGGTTCCGGCGGCGAACTCGCCGTCGACCGGGCCATCACCACCATGGCCTCGGTGCTCTACGACGCGGTGGTGGTGCCGTGCGGGCCCGATGCGGTGCAGACGCTGGCCGGCGACGGCTACGCGATGCACTTCATCACCGAGGCCTACAAACACCTCAAGCCCGTCGGCGCGTTCGGGGCCGGCGTCAAGCTGCTGCCCGAAGCCGGGATCACCGAACGGCTCGCCGAAGACACCTCGGCAACGGTGTCCGACGGGGTGGTGACCACCACGGCCGCGGCCGGCGACCTGGGCGAGGAGTTCTTCGACGCTTTCGCCGCGGAGCTGGCCAAGCACCGCGCCTGGGGGCGCTCCGCCGACGCGGTCCGGGCCTAGATCAGGGCACCAGGCGGAGCGGCCGGCCGGATTTGTGCACGTCGGCCAAGGCGTCGGCCAACGATCCCACCAGCGGCAGGCGCGATTCCGGGTCGCAGATCCGCAGCACGGCGGACACCGCTGCGCTCGGTATCACCATGAGTTTGGTCTGGACGGTCGAGCAGCGGGTGCCGATCGACTGAAGCGCCGAGAATCCCACGGTGCCAATGAATGTCAATGCGGATAGGTCCAGGACCAGCCATTCGCAGCAGTCGACGCAGCGGTGGGCGTAGTCGGCGAACGGTTCGGCGTTGGCGGCGTCGATCTCCCCGCTGGCTGAGACCACTGCTCCGGCACGACCCCAGTGCACGGTGAATTTGGCGGTGTGGCTGCGCCAGGCTTGTGTGGTTTCCGTTGCGGGAGTGGCGAAAGCGGTTTCCGCAATTTTACTGGTTGTCATGTTGTGGCTCCAATCAGTCGACGAATCGTGCTGTTGGATCACGTCAGCGTAATTTTTTCCCGACCTGCTACACGGTGACGTTCAATGGCGGCTGTGAACTCAACCGGAGAAACCAGACGTTACCCATGTCGACTCGGATTGGTAAAGGGATAGGCAACAAACTCCGCAAAATCCCAGTGAAAGCTTAAGTTTCACAACGCCAGAAGCGACGAACGTCCCGCCGACCAGGCTTTCAGCATGAGATCGGCGAGCCGGCTTTCCACGGCGTCGTGCGCGCGTATCCCGAACACCACATCGGACTCCAGCTGCGGCGCGCGGCGTAGCAGATCGCCGACGAGGTCGGAGCGCACCACTTGCTCGTGGACCGCGTCCGCCTCGACGTGTTCGGCGTAGAAGGCCACACAGGGCTGCGGTGCCGCCAGCCGTTGCAGGGCGGCCACCAGGCGCGCCGAGCCGGGCGGGGAGGTGATCTCGGTCGAGGCGAAGTGCCCGGCGGCCGCACCCAGCCAGCGCCGGTGCAGCCCGAACAGCGACATCAGGTTCACCACCGCCAGCGACTCGGCGGGAACAACGTCGAGGTAGCCGAGGTATTCGGCATCCAGCCCGGCCGCGGTGAGCAGGTCGGCGAACAGCTGCTGGTGCACCCGCGGTCCCCGGCCCGCGCCGTACTCGTCGAATTCGACCGCCACGAACGATGCCTTGGCCTGGCCGGTCAGCCGGGGGATCATCCAGGCGTGCGGGTCACCCTCCTTGAGGTGGTACAGCGACCGGTGCACGAAGTACTCGCGGGCCTGCCCCCAGCTGCCGTGGTCGCGCAGGTACCACGACGGGCCGCTGCCGTGCACGGGCTCGGTTGCCGCAGCGGCCATTTCGTCGTTCGCGGTGGTGCCCGACGGTATCGTTCCGACATCCTGCCGCACACTATCGAGGAAGTTACGCTCGAGTCCCGCGCGTAGTTCCAACAAGGTGGCGTCCCATTCCCAGCCCGGGTCGACACCGGCGAAACCGCGGTAATGCAGCTCGTAGCAGA
>CAYNJD010000262.1:0-4924 GCA_964397355.1 uncultured Mycobacterium sp.
CGTTTGCGGCGTGGCTGATCCCGAGATCGATGAATTGCTCGACGGGCTCGA
Organism: uncultured Mycobacterium sp.; assembly: GCA_964397355.1. Taxonomy (GTDB): domain Bacteria; phylum Actinomycetota; class Actinomycetes; order Mycobacteriales; family Mycobacteriaceae; genus Mycobacterium. The sequence goes on from CAYNJD010000262.1 coordinate 52, forward strand.
CGGCTCTGCCCGCGCCGAACGCGCCGAACTGATCGAATGGCTGTTGGGCCTGGGTATCACCGCCGAGGAGATCCGCGGCGCGGTCTCGCCGATGCTGCTGGCGTCGCGGCGGTTGATCGGCGACGACGGCAGCTACGTCTCGGCGCGCGAGATCAGCCGGACCGCCGGGATCGACCTCGACCTGCTGCAGCGGCTGCAGCGCGCGGTCGGGCTGCCCTGGGTCGACGACCCGGACGCTCCGGTGCAGATGCGAGCCGACGGCAACGTCGCCCTGCACGCCCGCGATTTCATCGCAGCCGGCATCGACGCCGAACACGCCCTGCAGACCGTGCGGGTGCTGGCCGACGGGCTGGCGCACGCCGTCGACCTGATGCGGGCCGCCATGCTGGCGGCCATCGTGGAACCCGGCGCCACCGAGCTGCAGATCGCGCAACGATCCCACGAGATGGTGAGTCGGCTTGCGCCGCTGCTGGGCCCGTTCGTCGAGGACATGCTGCTGGTGCAGTTGCGTCACCAGCTCGACACCGACGCCGTCAACGCCGGCGAACGCGCGGCGGGCGCCCCGCTGCCGGGCGCCCGGCACATCACCGTCGCGTTCGCCGATCTGGTCGGTTTCACCCGGCTCGGGGAGATGGTGCCGCCCGAGGAGCTGGTTTCCCTCGCCGAGCGGCTGGCCGTGCTGGGCCGCGACATCGCCGCTCCGCCGGTGCGGTTCATCAAGACCATCGGCGACGCGGTGATGTTCGTGTCGCCGGAGCCGGCGCCGCTGGTGGATGCGGTGCTCAAGCTGATCGAGGCCGCCGAGGCCGACGACGCGCTGCCCCGGCTGCGTGCCGGGGTGGCGGCCGGGGAGGCGGTGAGCCGCGCGGGGGACTGGTTCGGCAGCCCGGTGAACCTGGCCAGCCGGGTGACCGGGGTGGCGCGTCCCGGCTCGGTGCTGGTTGCCGAGCCGGTGCGGGTGGAGCTGACCGAATCCGACGCCTTCCGCTGGTCGTTCGCCGGGGGACGGCACCTCAAGGGCATCAAGGGTGAGGTGAACCTGTTCCGGGTCCGGCATGTGGAATCTGGTTGAGGCCCGGCTATTGGCTCGGCGCCAGCCTTACGGCGGCCTGTTGCCCGGCGGCGCGTAGCCGCTGGTCCCACACGGCGAACACCGCACCGTCGATGGCGAGAACGCTGGCAAGGTGGACCGCATCGGCGCCCCGCAGCGCGTGCGTCTCGGCCAAATCGCCGGCGTGGTTTGCAATGTCCTCGGTCAGTTCCACCGCTCGCGTGGCTGCCCAGAACTCCGCCCACATCGACCGGGCCTGGAGTTGCTCCTCGGCGCCCAACCGGTGTGCGCGGCCGGCAGCCCCCAGGGCGGCGAGCACTTCCGGATATGCCAACCGGGAAGACACCGCGGCATCACAGCCGTCCCATAACGTCGCCGCGATATCGCTGCCATCCTCTTCGATCAGGAGCTTGACGAACGCGCTGCTGTCGAAATACACGATCGCCACGGGTCAGCGACGTTGCTCACTCACCAAATCAGACACCGACCCTCGAGCCCGCACCCGTGGTGCTCGGTGAGCGCTGGGACGCGAAGCTGTGCGCGGCCGGCTCAGCACGCCTTGCCGGGTCAATCGCTCCAGCAACGGTGCGGTGTCCACCGGCACCATACGAACCACCGGCGTTCCTCGATCGGTGACGACGACTTCCTCGCCGGCGCGAACCCGTTCGATCCAGTCAGCTAGTTCGGCCCGCAACGTACTCACCGCGACGTCCATAGCAGAATGGTACAACAGCGGGCAATTGGTTTGTACATTTCTGGTGCCTGAGCGTCGACGCCGAGACGCAGCCGCAGCCTTGCGGCATAGCGAAGTTGCCCGCCTCTGCGCGACAACTGCGGGTGCGTGGCCGAACCCGTTGCCATTTGTCGCGCCGAGGCGGGCAATTATCTCTATGGTCCCCGGTTCAGCAACCCCCGGAAAAATAGGGCAGGCCCGGCGGACGTGGGGGGCGTCTGACATTCCTGCGCGACTGGCTTTCACCCACCAGACCAGCTCTTTGGTTCGGTCACGACCGGGCCTGCTTCGAGTTCAAATCTACGCCGGTGACCACCGGTCGGCAATGGCGATCCGCTCCTGGATTCAGCTGCCCTCGGCCATCGCCCAGTACGCCCCGCGGCGGGCCAGCAACTCGGTGTGGGTGCCCTGCTCGACGATCCGCCCGGCCTGCATCACCAGGATCAGATCGGCATCGCGGATCGTGGAGAGCCGGTGGGCGATGATGAAACTGGTTCGGCCCCTGCGTAGTTCGCGCATGGCCCGCTGGATCAGCAGTTCGGTGCGGGTGTCCACCGAGCTGGTCGCCTCGTCGAGGATCAGCAGTTGTGGGCGGGCCAGCACCGCGCGTGCGATGGTGATCAGCTGCTTCTCCCCGGCGCTGATGCCGGCCCCGTCGTCGCTGACCCGGGTCGCGTAGCCGTTGGGCAGCGCCTCGGCGAAGCGGTCGACGTGCGCGGCGCGCGCGGCCGCGCGCACCTCCTCCTCGGACGCGTCGGGCCGGCCGTAGCCGATGTTGTCGGCGATGGTGCCGGTGAACAGCCAGGTGTCCTGCAGCACCATCCCGATCGCCGAGCGCAGCGCGGCGCGGTCCACGCCTGCGATGTCGACGCCGTCGATCAGGATCTGGCCGCGGTCCACGTCGTAGAACCGCATCAGCAGATTCACCAGGGTGGTTTTGCCGGCCCCGGTCGGCCCGACGATGGCCACCGTGCTGCCCGGCTCCACCGTCAGCGACAGGTCCTCGATTACCGGCACACCCGGGCGGTAGCCGAAGCTGACGTCGCGGAACTCGACGCGTCCGCCAGCGCCGTTGAGTGACTCAAAAGACAAAGCCGCCCCCGCCGACGTTGGTTCTTCGGTCTCGTCGAGGAACTCGAAGACCCGTTCGGCGCTGGCCACCCCGGACTGCAGTGTGTTGTACATTCCCGCCAGGTTGCCCAGCGGCTGGTTGAACTGGCGGACATAGGCGATGAACGCCTGGATGCTGCCCAGGGTGATCTGCCCGGTGGCCACCTGGAACCCGCCGACCACCGCGACCGCGACGTAGCCCAGGTTGGCGATCACCCCGGTCGCCGGCGCCACCAGCCCGGAGAGGAACTGGGCGCCGAACCCGGCCCGGTATAGTTCGTCGTTGCAGTCGTCGAAGCGCTGCTGCGCCCAGTCCCGATGCCCGAAGGTGCGGACCAGGGTGAAGCCGCTGTAGGTCTCCTCGAGGTGGGCGCCCAGCCGCCCGGTGGCCGCCCACTGCGCGGCGAACAGCCGCTGCGAACGCCGGGTGATCGCCCGCACCGCCCACAGCGACACCGGCACGCCCAGCAGCGTGATCCCGGCCAGCAGCGGTGAGATGGACACCATCATCGCCAGCACCACCAGCACGGTCAGCACCGAGCTGAACAGTTGACTGATCGTCATCGAGACCGACGTCGCGGTGTTGTCGACGTCGTTGGTGACCCGGCTCAGCAATTCACCGCGCCGCTGAGCATCGAAGTAGCGCAACGGCAGCCGGTGCACCTTGTCCTCGACGTCGCGGCGCAGCGTGCGCAGCGTGCGCTGCAGGATCACGTTGAGCAGCCGGGCCTGGGTCCAGACCATCAGCGCGGCAACCAGATACAGCCCCATCGCCAACACCAGGGTGCGCGCCACCGCGGCGAAGTCGATGCCGGCGCCGGGCACCACATCCATCCCGGACAGCATGTCGGCGTAGGTGTCATGCCCCGCGGTGCGCGCGGCGTCGACGGCCTGCTGCTTGCTCATGCCCGACGGCAGGCCCCGGCCGATCATCCCGTTGAACACCAGATCGGTGGCATGCCCCAGGATTCGCGGGCCGGCCACGCCGATCGCGATGCTGCCCAGCGACAGCGCGATCACCGCGGCGATCAGCCGGCGCTGCGGGCCCATCCGCCGGGCCAGCCGCACAGCGGTCGCGGCGAAATTGCCGGCCCGTGCGGCGGGGTCCATCACCGGCGCGCTCACGGCTCGCCCGCCATCACCGACTGCGATTCGGCGAACTCGGCGTAAGTGGGGCACCCGGCCAGCAGTTCGGTGTGGGTCCCCGCGCCCACCACCCGCCCGTCGTCGACGACGATCACCTGATCGGCCTGGGCGACCGTGGAGATGCGCTGCGCCACAATGATCACCGTCGCCTCGGCCGCGACCTGCCGCAGCGCGGCGCGCACGGCGGCGTCGGTGCCGGTGTCCAGCGCGGAGAAAGCGTCGTCGAACAGGTAGATCGCCGGCCGGCGGATCACCGCCCGGGCGATCGCCAGCCGTTGCCGCTGCCCACCGGATAAGTTGATGCCGCCCTGGGCCACCGGCATGCCCAGCCCGTCGCGGTGGGCGGCCACGAAATCGTCGGCGGCGGCCACCCGCAGTGCCTCCCACATCTGCTCGTCGCCGACGGTGGTCCCCGGCGGGGCGCCGTAGCGCAGGTTGTCGGCGACGGTGCCGGAGAACAGGTAGCCGCGCTGCGGCACCAGTCCGATACCCGACCACAGCTCTTCGGGGTCGCGATGACGCACGTCCACCCCGTCGATGAGCACCGTGCCCTCGGTCACGTCGCGCAGCCGGCAGATCAGCGATACCAGGGTGGATTTCCCCGACCCGGTGGAGCCGACCACCGCGGTGGTGGTGCCGGGTCGCGCGGTCAGCGACACGTCGTGCAGCACCGCCCGGTCAGCACCGGGATAGCGGAAGCCGACGCCGGCCAGCCGGACCTCACCGGTGACGGTCGCGGGCACCACCGGCTGTGCCGGGGCGGCGATGGTCGGCTCGATGGCCAGCACCTCGCTGATCCGCTCGGCGCACACCGAGGCGCGCGGCAGGATCGC
>CAYNJD010000263.1:0-4893 GCA_964397355.1 uncultured Mycobacterium sp.
GCGGCGGAGCCGGGCGCTGCGGGTCGCCGTCATGGGATCAGCCGGCCCAGCTGGGGCGCCGCTTCTGCAGGAAGGCCAGCATGCCTTCCCGTGCCTCGCCGGAGACGAACATCCGTGCCGAGGCCACGCTGAGCCGCTCGGAGTCGCGGTCGAACCCGGCCAACACCGCCGCGGTGGTCAGCGCCTTGGATGCCGCCAGCCCCTGCGGAGAACCCAGGCGCAGGTCGGCGACCAGGCCGGCAACCGCGGCGTCGACATCATCGGCTGCCGTCGTGATGAGTCCGATCGAGGCGGCTTCGGCCGCGCCGAACTTCTCCCCGGTCAGGTAGTAGCGGGCCGCCGCCCGCGGGGCCAGTTTGGGCAGCAGCGTCAACGAGATGATCGACGGCGCGACGCCGATGCGGGCCTCGGTCAACGCGAAGGTGCTGGCCGGCCCGGCAACCGCGATGTCGCACGCGCCGACCAGGCCCATGCCGCCGGCCCGCACGTGGCCGTCGACCGCGGCGATCACCGGCCGCGGCGATTCGACGATCGCCCGCAGCAGCGCCGCCAGCTCGCGGGCCCGGTCGGCGGCCAGGTCACCGGGGTCACCGCCGGACGCCTCGGACAGGTCCGCGCCGGCACAGAACGTGTTGCCGGTGTGGCCGAGCACCACCACCCGTACGTTCGGGTCGGCGGCGGCGTCGCGCAGCCCGGCGTGCAGTTGGGCGACCAGCCTGCTCGACAACGCGTTCCGGTTGTGCGGCGAGTCCAAGGTCAGCCGGGCCGACCCGTCGCCGGTGTCCTCGGGCCCGGTGTAGGTGACGAGCGTGTCCATCAGTACGACCGGGGCAGGCCCAGCGATGTCTGCGCAACGAAGTTGAGGATCATCTCCCGGCTCACCGGCGCGATTCGGGCCAGCCGCGACACCGTCACCGCGGCGGCGATGCCGTACTCCTTGGTCAGGCCGTTGCCGCCGAGCGATTGCACCGCCTGGTCGACCGCCCGGGTCGAGGCCTCACCGGCAGCGTATTTGGCCATGTTGGCCGCCTCCGCGGCGCCGAAGTCGTCGCCGGCGTCATACAGCGTCGCCGCCTTCTGCATCATCAGCTTGGCCAATTGGATCTCGATGTGGTTGGCCGCCAACGGGTGCGACAGGCCCTGGTGTGAGCCGATCGGGGTCTTCCACACCTGCCGGGTGCTGACGTAGTCGACGGCCTTGCCGATCGCGAACCGGCCCATGCCCACCGCGCTGGCCGCGCCCATGATGCGTTCCGGATTCAGCCCGGCGAAAAGTTGGGCGATTGCGGCGTCCTCGGAACCCACCAGCGCCTCGGCCGGCAGCCGCACGTCGTCGATGAACACCTGGAACTGACGCTCCGGGCTGATCAGCTCCATCTCGATCGGGGTGTAGGTGAAGCCGGGGGTGTCGGTGGGGACCACGAACAGCGCCGGCCGCAGGTTGCCGGTCTTGGCGTCCTCGGTGCGGCCGACCACCAGCACCGCCTGCGCCTGGTCGACGCCGGAGATGAACGTCTTCTGGCCCTTGAGGATCCAATCCGACCCGTCGCGGCGCGCGGTGGTGGTGATCTTGTGCGAGTTCGATCCGGCGTCGGGTTCGGTGATGGCGAACGCCATGGTCAACGATCCGTCGGCGATGCCAGGAAGCCACCGCTTCTTCTGCTCGTCGGTACCGAACTTGGAGATGATGGTGCCGTTGATGGCCGGCGAGACCACCATCATCAGCAGGCCGCAGCCGTTGGCCGACATCTCCTCCATGACCAGCGACAGCTCGTACATGCCCGCGCCACCGCCGCCGTACTCCTCGGGCAGGTTGACGCCGATGAAGCCGAGTTTGCCGGCCTCGTTCCACAGTTCGTCGGTGTGCTGGCCCGCGCGCGCCTTCTCCAGGTAGTAGTCCTGGCCGTAGTTCGAGGCCATCGCCGCGACCGCCTCGCGCAGGGCGCGACGTTCGTCGCTTTCGATGAAGCTGGTGTCCGTCTCGTTGGATGTCATGGTGAGTCTCCTTCTGCCTAGGTTGTTTCGGGCTTTTCGACTCGGGCCAGCACGGTGCCGACCTCGACCTGATCGCCGGGTTTGACGTTGAGCTGGGTGAGTACCCCGTCGGCCGGTGCGCTGATCGTGTGCTCCATCTTCATGGCTTCCAGCCAGATCAGCGGTTGGCCGGCGGTCACCGGGTCGCCGAGTTCGGCGCCCAGCCGGATCACGTTGCCGGGCATCGGCGCCAGCAGTGAACCCTGTTCGACCGCGGACTCGGGGTCGGGGAACCGGGGCAAGGCCGTCAGGTGCACCGGTCCTCCCGGGGAGTCGACGTAGACGTCGGTGCCGTAACGGGCGACGGTGTACGTGCGTGCGACACCGGCCGCGTCGGCCAGCACCACCTCGTGCGGGGTGGAGGAGATCATCGTGACGTCGTCGTTGATGATCAGTCCGGTTCGGGCGAAACGGTATTCGACCTGATGTTCGGTGCCGTCGTCGGCGATGTAGCTCTTGGTCTGGAATCCCGACGCCAGGTTGCGCCAGCCGCCGGGAATGGAGCCGAACGCCTGCGCGGTGGCCCGATTGTGCGCGGCGTCGGCCAGCGCAGCCGCGATCGCCGACGCGCGGACGGCCGCCGCATCGGCCAGCGGCGCCGACAATTCAGTGAGCCCGTGGGTGTCGAAGAACGCGGTGTCGGTGGCACCGTCGGCGAACGCCGGGTGCCGCAGCACGTTGACCAGCAGGTCGCGGTTGGTGCGCAACCCGTGCAACCGGGCGCGGGCCAGCGCGCCGGCCAGCACCGCCGCCGCCTGGCGCCGGGTGGGCGCGTAGCTGATGACCTTGGCCAGCATCGGGTCGTAGTGGATGGACACCGTCGAGCCGTCATCGATGCCGGAGTCCAGCCGGACCCCGGTGTGCCGGCACAGCGTGTGGAACCGCGCGGTCACCCCGGGGACGTCGATGGTGTGCAGCAGCCCGGCCTGCGGCTGCCAGCCCCGGGCCGGGTCCTCGGCATACAGCCGGGCTTCGATCGAATAGCCTTGTGTTGCAGGCGGGTTCGGGTCAAGGCTGACGCCGTCGGCCACCATCAACTGCAGCTCGACGAGGTCGCAGCCGGTGGTCTCCTCGGTCACCGGGTGCTCGACCTGCAGCCGGGTGTTCATCTCCAGGAAGTAGAACGCCCCGTGATCGTCGGCGAGGAATTCCACCGTGCCCGCACCGGTGTAGCCGATCGCGCTCGCGGCGAGCCGGGCCGCCTCGAAAAGCTTGTCCCGCATGCCCGGGGTGCGTTCCACCAGCGGGGAGGGGGCCTCTTCGATGACCTTCTGGTGACGACGCTGGATCGAGCACTCCCGCTCACCGACCGCCCACACCGTGCCGTGCGCATCGGCCATCACCTGGACCTCGATGTGGTGGCCGGTGGGCAGATAGCGCTCGCAGAACACCGTCGGGTCGCCGAACGCCGATTGGGCCTCGCGCTGGGCAGCCGCGACCTCACCGGCCAGCGCCGACAGTTCGGTGACCACCCGCATACCGCGCCCGCCGCCGCCGGCCGAAGCCTTGACCAGCACCGGAAGCTGCGCTTGGGTGACGGCACTCGGGTCGAGTTCCTCCAGGACCGGGACCCCGGCCGCCGCCATCAGCTTCTTGGCCTCGATCTTGGAGCCCATCGAGGTCACCGCCGACACCGGCGGCCCGATCCAGGTCAGCCCGGCGTCCTGGACCGCGGCCGCGAATTCGGCGTTCTCGGAGAGGAATCCGTAGCCGGGATGGATGGCGTCGGCGCCGGCGGCGCGGGCCGCGGCGATGATCGCCTCGGCCGACAGATAGGACGTGGTCTCCGGCAGCCGCACCTTGGCGTCGGCTTCGGCGACGTGCGGCATGCCGGCGTCGGGATCGGTGTAGATCGCGACCGTGCCCAGGCCGAGCCGGCGGCAGGTGGTGAAGACCCGCCGGGCGATCTCGCCGCGGTTGGCCACCAGAACATTGCTGATCATTGACTCCACTTTCGGATCTTCGCGCAAGCGCTCATCGCGCTCACATCCGGAAGACGCCGAAGTTCGACGTCCCCTCGACCGGGCCGTTGGCGATGGCGGACAGGCACATTCCCAACACGGTGCGGGTGTCGCGCGGGTCGATCACGCCGTCGTCGTAGAGCCGGCCGGACAGGAACATCGGCAGTGACTCGGCCTCGATCTGGGCTTCGATCGCGGCCCGCAGTGCGGCGTCGGCCGCCTCGTCGACCTGCTGTCCGCGCGCCTCGGCGGCGGCACGGCTCACGATCGAGATGACCCCGGCCAGTTGCGCCCCGCCCATCACCGCGGCCTTGGCGCTGGGCCAGGCGAACAGGAACCGCGGGTCGTAGGCCCGCCCGCACATGCCGTAGTGCCCGGCGCCGTAGGACGCGCCGATCAGCAGCGAGATGTGCGGCACCGTCGAATTCGACACGGCGTTGATCATCATCGAGCCGTGCTTGATCATGCCGCCCTCTTCGTAGGCCTTGCCGACCATGTACCCGGTGGTGTTGTGCAGGAACAACAGCGGGGTGTTCGACCGGTTGGCCAACTGGATGAACTGGGTGGCCTTCTGGGACTCCTCACTGAACAGCACACCGCGCGCGTTGGCCAGGATGCCCACCGGATAGCCGTGCAACCGGGCCCAGCCGGTGATCAGCGACGAGCCGTACATCGCCTTGAACTCGTCGAACTCCGATCCGTCGACGATCCGGGCGATCACCTCCCGCGGGTCGAACGGGATGCGCAGGTCGGCCGGCACGATGCCGATCAGCTCCTCGCCGTCGTATTTCGGCTCCACGACGGGAAGCGGCTTCGGGCCCTGCTTGACCCAGTTCAGCCGGGCCACGATCCGGCGGCCGATGCGCAGCGCGTCGAGTTCGTCGTTCGCGAAGTAGTC
>CAYNJD010000264.1:0-4881 GCA_964397355.1 uncultured Mycobacterium sp.
GCCCACCGGCCTCGGCAGCCGCCCCTGGGGCCGCAGCGGGCATGCGTCCCGGTGTGGCCGGGGTGCCCGCGCCACCACCGCCGGGGGTGACCCGGTTCGTGCCGCCGGCCACACCGTTTGCCATGCCAACGGCCGCGCCCAGCGCGGCATCTGGCATCCTCAACGCCTCCACCATCTATGCCACCGCCGCAGCCACCCCCGCCAGCACGGTGCCCGCACAACCGACGGAACCACTGCCGCCGCAGCCACCAAAGCCACCAACCCCGTTTCACACCCTGCACCCACAACCACCAGCATCACCACCGGTTTCGCCACCGACCACACCCGACCCGACAGGACCACCTACCCCGGCACCCCCACTCAGCTCGTCGCCGCCAGAACCACCACCCCGAACGCCGCCTCCCGCTGCGGACGGCATCCAGATGCTCGGCTTCGGACCTCCCCTGCCACAGGCACCACCCTTCCGACCTCCGGCCGAACCCGCACCCGTGCCACCACCCTTTCCCTCCGACCCCGTCGACGCCGCAGGGGGTGATGGCGGCGCCGGTGCCATGGAACCGCCGGTTCGTGGTATGCCACCCCCGGGGCTACGCCCCCCCGTTGACGGGCCGCTGACACCCGGGCCTCCCAGCCGTCCAAGTGAGCAGCGGAAGGGTGCTCGGCATCTCTGGGATGAACACGGTGGGGAGTGGCGATATCACGGTGAAGATCGCAGACATAATCCCCATTGGGATTACAACCCGCACGACGCCCCGAACTCCAAATGGCAGGAGCGTCCTATTGACGGCTTACCGCACCTAAAAGGTACACCCGATACACCGCAATTACCCAGCGAGGCGCCGTCTAGTCCACCGTCGCACGCACCTTTTACATTCACGCCGCCACCGCCGCTCTCACCGGAAGAACAGGCGACATTAGAGACAGGAGGGATTATTACTGTGCTAATAGGCGGACTTCTGCTGTTCTTGAGCCCTGCATAGTAATCATCTTCCGATGACCATGACAGAACAGGATCATTCCGGCGAATGGAGCCGGCTAGCATCGGTACCAACCGTTGCCCGCGGGCTATCGGGCCACGTCGTCGACCTGGCAGCACTAACCGGCGGAGAATTGCCAGGCGCACTGCGTCAACTGCGGCTTCTCCCGGGGTGGCACCCGGCTCGGATCAACTCTGACCTAGCGCAGCCTGCGAGGATCGCCGTAGCTGGCCCGCGTCCCAGCGGAGGTTGGGATGGTTGCGAAACGGTCAGCGCATTTCGTTTCACCGGTACACCACCGGAGGCTTTGATTCATGACGCCACCCAGCGGATGCTCCGCGAACTAGGGATTGAGGCCGGCACGAGTCGATCGGTCAGGGACAAGCATCGCCAAGCTCGTGGAGTGCAGAGTAGCGGCTACCTGACGGTGGCCGGCCAGCGGATCTGGCTACAATATAACGCATATCTCTCTGGCTCCGAATCTCCTGGCGGAGGAATCCTGATTGAACAGGGCATTTTCTCCACACCGGACCTACAAGACGGCTTGCGGGACGACATTGCTGAACTCACTCGAACGGTTTACGATGCATTCATCGATTCAATCAAATTGAAATCAAAAACAACAGCGAGAGGTATTACTCATTGGTCCAGTTTAGATGATCTCCTACGTGCAAAAGGAGTGAAATTGAGCACTTTGAGTGTCCAGCCCTACGATGATGTAGGCGTTCCATCAATTCTTATAAATGCCGACCGAGATGGAATGCGTATATTGCGAACCGCAATGCAATCAGCACACGAACACGGCGAGGGAAATTTCAAACTCGACGGGATTCACCACCATATATTCAGACAACCTGATGCCGCCGAGATCGAACTAGGAGCGCGGACCGTCACCTGGCGGTTCGATGGTAGCAAGATTGCCGAAATTCTCTACATGATGGAGCCACTCATGGAAGAGAGCGGTCCCGGCCACCAATATATCGACGACATAAAGAGTCCTGTCGAAACGATTATACTGTCAGTTGACGAGTATGTTGGAAGCGCCCCCTACGGAGAATTTCCTCAACTGTCGGAGCATCCGCCCTCGACCCAGTAACTGGCTCAATCGCTGAAATTCAATGCCCCGCCCTGCGGGCGATAAAATCATCGCTCCACGCAGGCATGGGAAGCCATTCGAACAATGACCGACTCAGCGCGCCGCGCCACGCCGGCTCTCGATGAAGTGCGGCAACCGGAACCGCCGCGGCGCATGCGCAACCGGCGCCTCCGGCGCCACTCCCCCATTCTGCGCGGCGGCATACGCTCCGGAATTGCCGGTGACGTGCAGCACCTGGCCGCGCCAGCTGATGTCGGCCTCGCGGTAGGCCGCCACCAGTGCGCGCTCCAGCAGGTCGTCGGCCTGCTCGATCGACGGCGCCGCAAGCTCGACGAACTCGCCGTCGCGGGCGTCGAGTTTGAGCGTGGTCGGGCCGGTCTCGACCAGGTCGCAGTTGGCCCGGATGCTCAGCTCGGCGTTGGAGCGCGCCAGCCCGGCCAGCGCATAGGCGGCCAGCAACGCCCGGCACGCCTCGTCGCCGGCGGGACCGCAGTCGAATCGCAGTTGCCGCAACGCTGCGAAGCTGAGCACCTGGGTTCGGATGATCCGGCTGCAGCACACCCCGGAGTCGGCGGCGGTGCGGGCATCGGCCGGAGCGCCGTCGACGAGCACGCCGATGATCTCACCGGACAGCACACCCCGAAAACGGCTCTGACCAGTGCCGCGGGCCGCGTCGATCGCGCCGAAAACCAGACTGCCGGGACTCAATTCCATGAGGGCGCGGGCGTTCTCAGGCGTGGCCTCGCGCGCCGCCCGATAGACCGGGTGAGCGATCGCCGGCTTACCGTCGATGGAACCGGTCAGGAAGTGGCCGTCGAAGATCCGTTGCGGCAGTTCAAGATCGGTGTAGACCGTCCGGCCGCCCTCGTAGCACACCTGCAGGTGCGGCACCCGGCTCAGCACCGGGTGCTGGTCGCGGATGCCCTGCAGGATCGCGGCTTCGACACGCTGGACCTGGCTCTGGTTGTCGTCGACGACAACCGTCGCCGTCGGGGCGCCGTCGATCAGCCGGGTCTCGGTGGCAATGGCCGACGGGCCGCGTCCGGCACGGTGGGCCGGGCTGATGGCGGCGTGGGGTCCGCCCGCCGGGGCCAACTCGGTGGTCACGCTCAGCGTGCTGGCACCGCCGGCCTGGCACGCCGCGATGAGCTGGTGGTAGGAGAAGCTGGACAAAGCGGTCAACCTTTCTGCTCCAGCGAGTCTGGCACAGCCGTGCGGTACAGGTCGGGCTCGAGATAGATGACCCGGGCCGCCGGCACCGCCGCACGGATGTTGGCTTCGGCGTTGTCGATGGTGGCCGCCACACTGGCCAGATCCAACCGGGGCGCCAGCGCGATCTTGGCGCCCACCAGCATCTCGTCGGGCCCCAGATATTGGGTGCGGATATGGATCAGCCGAGTGATGTTGGGGGTGTTCTCCAGCGCCGCGCGGATGGCCCGGTCCTCGGCAATGGTGGCGCCCTCGCCGATCAGCAGACTGTGCATCTCGACCATCAAGAACACCGCGACCACCCCCAGCAGCGCACCGATACCCAGGGTGCCCACGCCGTCCCACACCGGGTTGCCGGTGAGCATGCTCAGTCCCACGCCCAGCAGTGCTAGCGCCAGGCCGATCAGCGCGGCGGTGTCCTCCAGCAACACCACCGGAAGCTCGGGGTTGCGCGAGGTGCGCAAGAACCGGAACCAGCTGCCCTCGCCCTTGAGCGGGCGCGACTCCCGTAGCGCGGTACGAAAGCTGTAGGTCTCCAACCCGATCGCCACCACCAGGATCGCGATCGCCACCACCGGCGAACTCAACTCGACCGGGTGGCGGACCTTCTCGTAGCCTTCGTACACCGCGAACATCGAGCCCAGGCTGAACAGCACCAGCGCCACCACGAACGACCAGAAGTAGCGGCTACGGCCGTGCCCGAACGGGTGCAGTGCGTCGGGCGCCTTGGTCGCCGCCCGCTGCCCGTAGAGCAACAGCGCCTGGTTGGAGGTGTCGACCACCGAGTGCACCGATTCGGCGAGCATGGCGGCGCTGCCGGTGATCAGATACCCGGTGAACTTCGCCGCCGCGATCCCGCCGTTGGCCACCAGTGCAGCGATGATCGCCTTGGTGCTACCCGCCGACGACACCCTAGAGCCCCATCGTCGCCCGGAACAGCACAGCCTGCCGCTGGGCCAGCAACCGGATCGGCCCGTCGTCGCTGGGCACCCACGCCGACTCGCCCCGGTGCAGCGTCAACGTCCGGGACTTGGCGTGCACCGTGACCGAGCCCTCGGTGCACAGCAGGACCTGCGGTCCGTCGTGGCGCGCCGGGGCGTCCATCTCGTGTCCGAGGTAGCTGCCGTCGAGGGTCAGCCGCGACACCGCGAACTCCTCGGCGGGTGTCTGGTAGACCAGCTCCGGCCCGTCGGCGTGGACCGCCGGCCGCAGCACCTCCTCGGTGGTGGGCGTGAAGTCCAGCACCCGCAGCAGTTCGGGGACGTCGACGTGCTTGGGCGTCAGGCCGCCGCGCAGCACGTTGTCGGAGTTGGCCATCACCTCCAGCCCCACGCCGTGCAGGTAGGTGTGCAGGTTGCCGGCCGGCAGGAAGATCGCCTCGCCGGGCGCCAGGCTGACCCGGTTGAGCAGCAGCGAGGCCAGCACACCGGCGTCGCCGGGATAGCGCTCGCCGAGCTCGAGCACCGTCTTGGCCTCCGCGGCGAACTCGCCGGGTCCATGCGGCGGTCCCAGCTTCGCCTCTCCTCCGTCGAGCCTCGCTGAACCGCCGGGTCCATGCGGCGGTCCCAGCTTCGCCTCTCCTCCGTCGAGCCTCGCTGA
>CAYNJD010000265.1:0-4879 GCA_964397355.1 uncultured Mycobacterium sp.
GTAGTACTTGCCGATGCCGTCGAGGGTCGGACCGCGCTGCACCACCACGTTGGTCGGCGGCACGTCGGCGATCTTGATGGTGTTGTTCTCCGAGGCGAAGATGGCCTCGGACAGGTCGAAGCCGACCTTCTTGGCGTCCACGTCGAACGCGGCGACGAACTTCACGTCGCGGACGTGGTAGGGACCGAATCGCACGTGCATCAGGCCGGGCACCGTCGAGCTGTCGTCGGCGTTCTGGTAGTACTGGACGCCCTGGACCAGCGAGGACGCGCAGTTGCCGACGCCGACGATGGCGACCCGCACATCCCTTGTTTGCTCAGTCATTTCCGACGTTCTCCTTCTTCTGATGTCACTGCTGACGTGCTGTGTTGTGTTGTCCTGATACCCGCGCCGACGGATTCAGGGCTGTTCTGCTCGTCTCGATGCGGCCGGGTCTCTCCTCGCGCGCTGCGCGCGCTCGTCCCCCCCGGCCGGGCCCTGCGAGACGCGTTCGGCCGCGATCAGCTCGTTGAGCCACTTGACCTCCCGCTCACTGGACTCCAGCCCGAGCTGGTGCAGTTGGCGGGTGTAGCGGTCCAACGAGTTGCTGGCCCGCGTCACGGCGTTACGCAGGCCTTCCCGGCGTTCCTC
Source organism: uncultured Mycobacterium sp. (assembly GCA_964397355.1). Lineage (GTDB taxonomy): Bacteria > Actinomycetota > Actinomycetes > Mycobacteriales > Mycobacteriaceae > Mycobacterium. The sequence continues at coordinate 631 of CAYNJD010000265.1, forward strand.
CACCTGACGGCGCCGGCCTTCCAGGATCCGCATCCGCGCCTCGGCGGGGGTGCGGTTGAAGAACGCCAGGTGGACCCCGAAGCCGTCGTCGGTGTAGTTCTGCGGGCCGGTGTCGGCCACCAGTTCGGTGAAGCGCTGCCGGCCGGCGTCGGTCAGCCGGTACACCCGCCGGGCCCGGCGCACCGGGGTCCCGGCCGGCGCGGCATCCTCGGCGATCAGCCCGGCCGTCTGCATCCGCCGCAACGCCGGATACAGCGAGCCGTACGAGAATGCCCGGAACGCGCCCAGCAAGCCGGTCAACCGCTTCCGCAGCTCGTAGCCGTGCATCGGAGACTCGAGCAGCAAGCCGAGGATGGCAAGCTCAAGCACCGATTCACCTCCTGGGATGATTAGCCACGTCTCGTCGACGGTTCGCGCCATAGTATCGCGCCGATATAACCGAACCAAGTGGCCTACTGTTCGCCGAACGTTCCGCCGCGCGAAGTCGCCAGTTCAGGAAGGGTAATTGATGCGCTTGACGGTGCCGTCACCGGTGAACGCGATATACCCGCCGCCGTAGTCGCTGGAAACGTATACCGACAGCGACAGTGCGCCCGGCGTCGTCGGATCCCGGGCCGGTTCGACGATCAGGTAGCTGGATTTGACGTCGGCCGGTTTGATCCCGAGCGTCTCGGGGCCACCGCGCAGAATCCCGACCGCGGCCTTCGCGTCGAACCGGCCCAGGTCCACGGCAACGGCCCCGTTGCTGCGGGCGGAGCTGGTCGGATCGTCCCAGCCGCCGCGGTAGCTGTAGTTCAGCTCGCGGCGCTCCTCGGCCGGGTCGGGCCGCGTCAGCGACGCGTAGTCCGGGTAGACGACCAACCGATAGCCCATCGTGTCGCCGAACTTCTGCCGGGCCTGTTCCAGCAGCCCGCTCAACCCGCCCAGCGAATGCAGCTGCCGCGGCGGGGTCAGCACCACCGGTGTGACGCCGTCCGGTTTGGCGCCGGGATCGGAGGTGAAGCTCAGCGGCGAACTGGTGTTGCCGTACACCCCCCAGCCGATGGCGACCCCCGCCAGCACCGCCGCGCCCAGCGCGGCCAGCGCGATTCCGAGCCCGCCGAACTTCACCGGCTTGCGCAGCGGCGGCAGCTGCACCGGAGCGCTCGCCGTCTGCAGATCGGCGATCAGGCCGTGCAGGTCGCCCAGCGTGACGGCGCGGGTGGCGGCGCTGATCCGCTGCCGGTGCTCCTCGGAGGACAGCTGCCCGTCACCGAGGGCGCCGTCCAGGATCCGGCAGACGTCGTCGCGGTCGGTGTCTTTGGCCCGGGTTGCGCCGGTCTGCCGTGTCGCCACGTCGCTGATCGTAGAAGCCCGCCTGTCGCGGCGACTGTCGAATCCGCCGGTCGGGGCGGGATCGGGGCGTTCATCACACCGGCCCGCGGCGACCCGTCGTACTCTGGTGACCGTGCGATTGCAGCGACAGGTGGTGGACTACGCGCTTCGGCGCCGTTCCCTGCTGGCCGAGGTCTATTCCGGGCGTACCGGGGTGTCCGAGGTGTGCGATGCCAACCCGTATCTGCTGCGGGCCGCGAAGTTCCACGGCAAGCCCAGCGCGGTGGTCTGCCCCATCTGCCGCAAGGAGCAGCTGACCCTGGTGTCGTGGGTCTACGGCGACCACCTGGGGGCGGTGTCGGGTTCGGCGCGCTCGGCCGAGGAACTGGTGCTGCTGGCCACCCGCTATCCGGAGTTCTCGGTGCACGTGGTCGAGGTGTGCCGCACCTGCAGCTGGAATCATCTGGTGAAGTCATACGTGTTGGGCATCGCGCGCCCGCCGAAAGGTTCACGGGGTCGGCGGACGGCACGCAGCGGAGCCCGTACCGCCAGTGAGTAAGCACCACGACGACCGGTCCGACGCTGCCTCGACCGGGCCTGCCGACGGCGGCCGGCGCTCATCGGCGGCGCCCGATGACCGGCAGACCGCGATCATTCCCGCCGTCGACGACGCCGTGACCGCCGACCTGCGGGACCCGATCGACGCGGTCAGGGCGGCGCTCGACGGGTCGCCCCGGCAACGCGAGCAGGCGCTGAGCCGACCCACCCCGCGGCGCGAGCCGCCCCCCGGGAACGTCCGAGAACCGCGCGAGGAGCGGCCGCGGCGTTCGGAGCACGCCGACCGGCCGGCCGCGCCGAATCCGCTGACGGACTGGCTGCGCCGGCACCCGCCGAACTGGCGGTGGATCCGGCGCGGGCTCTACATCGGCGCCGCGGTGATGCTGCTGCTGCCGATGATCACCTTCGCGATGGCCTACGCCATCACCGACGTGCCCTCGCCCGGTGACATCCGGACCAACCAGGTGTCGACGATCCTGGCCAGCGACGGTTCGGAGCTCGCGAAAATCATTCCGCCGGAAGGCAACCGCGTCGACATCGACATCGAGCAGGTGCCGGTGTACGTGCGTAACGCGGTGCTGGCCGCCGAGGACCGCGACTTCTACTCCAACCCGGGGTTCTCGGTGTCCGGCTTCGCCCGCGCGGTCAAGAACAACCTCTTCGGCGGCGACACCCAGGGCGGTTCGACGATCACCCAGCAGTACGTCAAGAACGCGCTGGTCGGATCCCAGCGGGCCGGGGTGGGCGGATTGATCCGCAAGGCAAAAGAACTCGTGATCGCCACCAAGATGTCCAGCGCGTGGAGCAAGGATGACGTGCTGGAGGCCTACCTCAACATCATCTACTTCGGCCGCGGCGCCTACGGGATCGCCGCGGCGTCGAAGGCCTATTTCGACAAGTCCGTCGAGCAACTCGACGTCGCCGAGGGGGCGCTGCTGGCCGCGCTGATCCAGCGGCCCTCCACGCTGGACCCGGCCGTCGACCGGGAAGGCGCCGTCGACCGGTGGAACTGGGTGCTCGACGGCATGGTGGAGACCGGCGCGCTGACACCCACCGAGCGGGCCGCCCAACAGTTCCCGGGCACGGTGCCGCCGGAGCTGGCCCGCTCCCGCAACATCACCACCGGCCCCGAGGGGCTGATCCAGCGGCAGGTCACCAAGGAACTGCTCGACTTGTTCAACATCGACGAGCAGACCCTGAACACCCAGGGCCTGCAGATCACCACCACCATCGACCCCGACGCGCAGAGTGCGGCCGAAGACGCGGTGGCCACCTACCTCAAGGACCAGATGCCCGACATGCGGGCCGCGGTGGTGTCCATCGATCCGCGTGACGGCGCGGTGCGCGCCTACTACGGCGGCTCGGACGCCGCCGGCTTCGACTTCGCCCAGGCGGGCCTGCAGACCGGGTCGTCGTTCAAGGTGTTCGCGCTGGTGGCCGCGCTGGAGCAGGGCATCGGCCTGGGCTACCAGATCGACAGTTCACCGCTGACGCTGGAGAACGGCCGGATCAAGATCACCAACTCCGAGGGTGAGGGCTGCGGGGTCTGCAATATCGCCGAGGCGCTGAAGCGGTCACTGAACACGTCCTACTACCGGCTGATGCTCAAGCTCAAGAACGGTGCGCAGGACGTCGCCGACGCCGCGCACGCCGCGGGCATCGCCAAGAGCTTCCCCGGCGTGCCGCACACCCTGTCGCAGGACGGCGGGCCGCCCGAAGGCGGAATCGTGCTGGGCCAGTACCAGTCCAGGGTGATCGACATGGCGTCGGCGTATGCGACGCTGGCCGACTCGGGTGTGTACCACCCGCCGCACTTCGTGGCGAAGGTGGTCAACGCCGACGGCAAGGTGCTCTTCGATGCCCAGACCGCCGAAGACACCGGCGAACAGCGCATCCCCAAGGCGGTCGCCGACAACGTCACCTCGGCCATGCAGCCCATCGCCGGCTGGTCGCGCGGACACAACCTGGCCGGCGGCCGGCCGTCGGCGGCCAAGACCGGCACCACCCAACTGGGCGAGACCGGGGCCAACCGGGACGCCTGGATGGTCGGCTACACGCCGTCGCTGTCGACCGCGGTGTGGGTGGGCACCACCGGCGGCGACGAGCCGTTGGTGAATCAGTGGGGTGGCCCGGTGTACGGCGCGGGTATTCCCGCCGACATCTGGAAGGCCACCATGGACGGCGCCCTGCAGGGCACCCCCAACGAATCCTTCCCAACCCCAACCGAGATCGGCGGTTACGCGGGCGCGCCGGCCGCGCCGCCCCCGCCCCCGCCGCAGGAGACGGGGCCGGAGCCGGCATCGCCGTCGGAGACCGTCATCCAGCCGACGATCGAGATCGCGCCGGGCATCACCATCCCGATCGGTCCGCCCACCAC
>CAYNJD010000266.1:0-4872 GCA_964397355.1 uncultured Mycobacterium sp.
GGCCCTCGAACTTCGGGGTTGCCGGGTCGAGGAACCGCTCGGTGAGGGCGGCCAGGTACTGCGGCGGCGGGATCGGCAGCCCGCTGCCGCCCATGATCCACGATTCGGTGTCCAGCAGATTCGCCTGGGCCACCACGGTTTTCGCGGCTGCGGTCAGCTCGGGTGTCACCACGGGGGCGACGCCGAGCGCGGTGAGGCCGGCGACCGCCAGCGGCACGGCGTACAACGAGCGCAGGTTGCGACTGGTCAGAGTTGTCATGGCGACCTTCCCGACGTGAAGTTCGGACAATTATCACCCTGCGCCAGCGAAATGTCATGGATTTTTTGCTATCTGATTATTCTGTTCTTAGTTTTCTGCGAAGGACGGACTCCGGCGGCGAATTCGGCGCTGCCCCCATACCCTGGCGAGCATGGGCGAGGCCGGCGGGGACTTCGGCGGCTACCTGATCGACCGGGAGGTGGGGCGCGGCGGGCACGCCACCGTCTATCAGGCCCATCACCGCGAGCAGCCGGATCTCCCGGTGGCACTGAAGGTCCTCGACGAATCGCACCGCAACCCGGCCGAGCGGGCCCGGTTGCACCGCGAGTTCGAGTTCGCCCGGGCACTCGACCATCCCAACGTCGTCACGGTCTACCGCAACGGGACGTTCTGGCTGGCGATGCAATTCGTCGACGGCGGCAAGTCGACCCGGCTGTGCACGCTGGGCGATCAACTGGCCGCGCTGGCTCAGGTCGCCGCCGCGCTCGACTACGCTCACCACAGCGGCATCGTGCACTGCGACGTCAAACCCGCCAACATCCTGGTCCCCGAGGACTTTCCGGCCGGCGGGGCGGTGCTGACCGACTTCGGATCGGCGCACGCCGTCGTCGAGGACGTGTGGCGACGACAACCGAACCCGGAGGTCTCGCTGCCCTACACCGCGCCGGAGATCCTTCGCGGCAAGGCCCCGTCGGCCGCCACCGACGAATACGCACTGGCCTGCACCGCGGTCGAGTTGCTCACCGGCGCGCCGCCGTTTCGCGCCGACAGCGCGGCCGAATTGGTGGACGCGCACCTGCGGCGGTTGCCGCCGCCGGTCTCAGACGCGTTCGGTTCGGCCTCCCGGGCCGTCGACGTGGTGGTCGGACGGGCCTTGGCGAAGTTCCCGGCCCGGCGCTACGAGTCCTGCGCCGAGTTCGTCGAACGGTTGTCCCGGGTGCTGGCCGAGCCGCCGGGTTGATGCGGCGGTCCCAACTTCGCCTCTCCTCCGTCGAGCCGCGCTGAACCGCCGGAAACCTGAAGCAACCGCACGAAGTCGGCGATCGACAGCGTCTCGCCGCGCCGCGCCGGATCGATGCCGGCCGCCTGCAGCCACTCCGCCGCCTGCGCGCCCGAACCCGCCCAGTCGGCGAAGGCATTGCGGGAGGTCTTGCGGCGCTGGGCGAACGCGACGTCCACCAGCGCGAAAACCTGCCGGCGGAACGCGTCGTCACCCGGCCACGGCGCCGCCTCATACCGGTCGATGCGCACCAGTCCGGAGTTCACCCGCGGCACCGGCCAGAACACGCTCGGCGGAACCGTGCCACAGCGACGCACCTCACCGAAGAACCGCGCCTTGGCACTGGGCACCCCGTAGTCCTTGCCGCCAGGTTCGGCAGCCAAGCGCTCGGCCACCTCCCACTGCACCATGACCGTCACCGTGCGAAGCGAATCGAATTCGGCCAGCAGGTGCAGCAGCGCCGGCACGGCGACGTTGTAGGGCAGGTTCGCCACCACCGCCGTCGGGTCGGTGGTCAACTCGTCGCGGCGCAGCGTCAAGACGTCCCGGCCGAGCACCGTCAAGCGGTCGGCGTCGTCCGGGGCGTGCTCGGCGACGGTTTGCGGCAGCCGCGCCGCCAGCACCGGATCCTTCTCCACGGCGATCACCGTCGGGCCGTGTTCGAGCAGGGCCAACGTCAGCGACCCGAGTCCGGGCCCGACCTCCAGCACATGGTCGTCGGCGGTGATCCCGGCGCCGGCGACGATCCGGCGCACGGTGTTCGCATCGTGAACGAAGTTCTGCCCCAGCGCTTTGCGGGGCCGAAGGTCGAGTTCTGCCGCCAGGGCCCTGATATCGCCGGCCCCGAGTAGACCGATAGTCAGCGCCTACCGCTGCACACCGGCCAAGCGCCCCAGCCCTGCCGGGCCTGGGTGACCTCGGCGATCGCGATCTGCTCCTCACGGGTGGCCAGGTCGGCACGCGGGGCGTACTTCAGCCCGCCGTTGGCGATCCAGGTGCCGTAGTCGAACTGCACGCCGCCGTAGAAGCCGTTACCGGTGTTGATCGACCAGTTGTTGTGTGACTCGCAGGCGGCGATGCGGTCCCACGCGGCGCCGTAGATCGACGGCGGCACCTCGGTGCCGGGCTTGGCGCCCACCCGCAGCACCGAGTCGCGCGCCGGGTCCACCACCGCGTTGGACACCGGCAGGCGGCCGGTCTCGGCGCCGTTGACGGTGGCCACCGAGTAGGTCACGTCCTGCGTGCCCGGGGTGCCGGGGTCCTCGACGACCTGCCGGCTGATGTTCATCGTCGGGTCTTCGATACGACGCGCGGTCGGAGGAAGCGGCACCCGCTCGGTGACGTGAGTGACCCGGATCCTGGTCACCTGGATCTGCATGCCCTCGGTGATCGGCGTCGACGGCGGCGGGCTGACCTTGTCGGCCTGCTCCAGCGGGGTGCCGTTTGCGGCCAGCAGCTCACCGACGTTCCGCGCGGCCAGACGCACCGTGCGCACCACACCGCCGTCGTCGATCTGGACGTTCTTGGGGCTGACGACCGGCAGCGCCATCCCGGCCAGCGGCACCCGGCTGCCGCGGGATGCCGCGGCCGGAGCGGTGTCGGTCATCGACAGTTGCGCCAGCGCCTCGTCGACGGACAGCGCCGTCGTCCACACCTGCTGGGGCTCGCGACCGTCCAGCGACAGCTGCAGCGGCCGGCTCCGGCGCACCACAATGGTGTCGTCGTCGTGCACCCGGGTGTTGCGCGCGGGGGTTACGTCGTCGCGCTCGCCGACGTCGAACCCGTTCTCGGCGACGACGTCGATCACCCGCGACCGCATGGTGGTCACGGTGATCGGGGTTCCGTCGACATCGAGGGTCACCGTCTTGGTGCTGGCGACCGCGAAACCGCCGGCGAAGGTCAGCACCAGCAGCAGCGCGCCGACCAGCAGCCGCAGCATCGGCGAGGGGGCCTGATGCAGCTTGGTCAAAGTGTTCAAGGTTAAGGACCTCACGACACGGCAAAGGGGCCCTTACGGCGCCCCAGGTTTGATAACGAGACGGTAACGAACCCGGCTGCGGCTCTGCAACCGAATGTGACGTGCCCGACGTTTCAGCGCAGTCCGTAGACGCGACGGGCGTTGTGGCTCGTGACCTGTGCCAGCTCGGCTGCAGAGACCTCCAGCAGCTCCGCCAGCGCCCTGACAGTGTAAGGCAGGCAGTAGGGCTCGTTGGGGGTGCCGCGGTAGGGGTGCGGGGTCAGAAACGGGGCGTCGGTTTCCACCAGCAACTGCTCGGCCGGGATCAACGGCGCGGCTTCTCGCAGGTCACGGGCGTTCTTGAAGCTGACGGTACCGGACAGGCTCAGCATCCAGCCGGCGCCGACGCAGGTGTGAGCCATCTCCGGTCCGGACGAAAAACAGTGGAAGATCACCGTCTCCGGGGCGCCTTCGGCGCGCAGTACATCCAGCACGGCGGCGTCGGCGTCGCGGTTGTGGATCATCAGCGGTTTGCCGGTGCGTTTGGCCAGCTCGATATGCCACGCGAACGCGTCGCGCTGGGTGGGCGGGTCGGCGCAGCCCTGCAACCGGCCCGGCCAGTACAGGTCCAGCCCGGTCTCCCCGATCGCCACCACCCGCGGGTGGCCGGCCAGCGCCTCGATCTCGGCGCGCGCGGCCTCGGTCAGGGCCCCGGCGCGGGTGGGGTGCAGCGCAACCGCGGCGTAGACCCGCTCGTCGGCGTCGGCGGCCCGGGTCACCCAGCGCGCCGAGTCCAGGTCGTCGGCGACGGTCACCACGGCCTGCACCCCGACGGCGGCGGCCCGGTCCAGGATCGCGGCCACCGAGGCGTCGTCGCCGGCGCCGCAGGCGTCCAAGTGAGTGTGCGCATCGACCAGCGGAGCCAGCGGCTCCGGCGGGGGCGGCGGAGTTTCGGCTGACCGTTTCGAGCTCACCCGCACACCATAAGGTGAACGATGATGAAGCCCTTCTACGTCACCACCGCGATCACCTACCCCAACGGTGACCCGCACATCGGCCACGCCTACGAGTACATCGCCACCGACGCGATCGCCCGCTTTTGCCGGCTCGACGGGTTCGATGTGCGGTTTCTGACCGGCACCGACGAGCACGGGCTGAAGATGGCCGAGGCCGCCGCCGCCGAGGGCATGCCCACCGCGGAGTTGGCGCGGCGCAATTCCGATGTGTTCCAGCGGCTGCAGGAAAAGCTCAACATCTCCTTCGACCGGTTCATCCGCACCACCGACGCCGATCATCTGGACGCGTCCAAGGCGATCTGGCAGCGCATGGTCGACGCCGGCGACATCTACCTGGACGCCTACAGCGGCTGGTATTCGGTGCGCGACGAACGGTTCTTCACCGAGGGCGAGACCCGCGTCGGCGACGACGGTTCGCGGGTGGCGGTCGAAACCGGGGCGCCGGTGACCTGGACCGAGGAGCAGACCTACTTCTTCCGGCTGTCGGCCTACACCGAGAAGCTGCTGGCCCACTACGAGGCGAACCCGGACTTCATCGCCCCGGAGGTGCGCCGCAACGAGGTGGTCAGCTTCGTCTCCGGCGGGCTGCGCGACCTGTCGATCTCGCGGACCTCGTTCGACTGGGGCGTGCCGGTGCCCG
>CAYNJD010000267.1:0-4867 GCA_964397355.1 uncultured Mycobacterium sp.
GTCGCGGTTAACAGGGCAGTTCAGCTACTACGACACCCACGAGGACCAGAAGAAGGGCTTGTTCGGTCGGCTCGGCAAACCCCATCGGTTCGAGAACAAGGTGACGCTGGACTGGGGTGACCTGCCTCCGGTGCGCCGCGTCGAGTTGATGACGACGCACGACCTGGCCAAGCGGGAGAAGCAGAAGCTGGAGTTGCTGCGCAGCCTGCTCAGTTACTTCCACTACGCCAGCAAGGAGACCCGCCCGGACGCCTTCCGCGCCGAGATCGAACGGATCAACGGGGCGGCCCGCGAGATCCAGGACCGGCTGCGGGGCCGCGAGCAGCTGGAGGCCAGCGGCAACACCGACATCACGGTGCGGCTCGGCGACGCCAGCGCCGAGCTGGGCAAGCACCGCCACTGAACCGCTTCAGTCGGAGCGGGCTCGGTCCGCGTCGGGGTAGTGCGACACCCGGAACCGTTGCAGGTAGGCCGGCCAGTCCCAGGTCGACAGGAACTCCTGGGTTGCGGTGTAGCCGTTGTCGTAGAGCTCCTCGAGCCGGGCCCGGGAGATCCCGAAGTCCAGCACGCCGACATCGGTCGGGTTGACCTTGATGGCGCGCACACTGACCCACGGCTGGTTCAGATAGGTCTGGTCGTGGCCGATCAGCAGGGTGCTGATCAGGTTCTCCAGCAGCCGGGACTGGCCGAACATGCGCAGCGCCCGCAGGCCCGGAACCATGTCGCCGATATCGCCGCCGGACAGCTCCGGTACCACGGTGACCCCGAAAGTGGGCCACAGCGGCGCCCGGCCGTCGAGCCGGTCGAAGGTGTAGATCGGGAAGTTCGACAGCACCCCGCCGTCGACCAGGGTGGATCGCCGCCCGGCGGCGCTGGTCAGCGTCGCGGGGCGGTAGAAGAACGGCACCGACATCGAGGCGCGCACCGCGTCGGCGACGCACTGCTCGTCGGGGTCGAGCCCGTAGACCCGCCGGTAGTCCCACGGCAGCCGGACCAGCTGCCCGGTCGTCACGTCGGTCACGCTGACCACCGCCCGGTAGCGCCGCTCGGTGAGCAGATTGTCGTCGTCATAGGCCAGATCACCCCAGGTGTGCACGCCCAGGTTCGCCAGCTCACCACGGATCCAGTCGTGGGCGACGTCGCCGCGGTACAGGCCGCTATCGCGCAGGAACCCCCACGCCGGACCCAGCAATGGGATCGGCGCCGCGGCGTCGCGCCACTCGCGCAGCGGCACCGACAACGCCAGTTCCTTGACCTGCTCGGCGGTCAGCTGATCGCCCTGGGCGGCGGCGGCCAGGATGGTGCCGACCACCGATCCGCCGGACACCCCGGAGATGCGCTGCACCGAGTAGCCGGCGTCCATCAGCGCGACCACCGCCCCGACCAGGCCGATGAACCGGACTCCCCCGCCCGACAGCACCAGGTCGGCGGTCAGCGGCTGGGTTTCCTTCGAGCGACGAGCGGCCATCGCCTTGCCGCTCAGTCCGCGGAATTCCACTCGTAGGGCAGGAATTTGCCGTCGAAGGTGATGACGACGCGGTCACCGCCCGGGTGCGGCTTCTTGGCGATGTCGACGCTGAAGTTGATGGCGCTCATGATGCCGTCGCCGAACTGCTCATGGATCAGCTCCTTGAGGGCCGGGCCGTAGACACCCACCGCCTCGTACAGCCGGTAGACGGTCGGGTCGGTGGGGACCTCGCTCGGCAGGCCGCCGCGCATCGGCACCGCGGCCAGCACCGGCACCGCCGAGCGGTCCAGCCCCAGCAGGTCGACCAGGATCTCACCCAGTTCGGTGGGGATGGGCTGCTGGCCCAGCAGCGCCGAGGTGGTCCACACCACGGGTTTCTTGATCGCGTCGGCCAATTCCTGCCAACTGAGCCCCTTGGACAGCCGGGCCAGCACGATCTGTTCGGTGATCTCGTTTCGCGTGGACATGACCTCCAGCATGCCCTCGACGGTCAGCCTTCGAAATAGCGGCGCAGGTTCTGCCACATCACGGCATGCGACGTGCCGCCGTCGCGCAGCACGGTGTTCATCAGCAGCCGGGGCGCTTTGACGTCGACCCGCTCGTGCAGCCGGGTGCCGTCGCCGTGCGGGCGCACCGACACCGTCGACCACATCTCGATGCCGGGCCGCTGCAGCGTGTGGGACCGGATGTCGCCGGGGCCGTCGGCGCTCAGCTCGACCCGGCAGGTGAACCGGATCGGGATTCCGTACAGCCGCATCCGGTGCGGGGCCAGGTACCGGGTGACGCCCTCGGTGCCGCCCGGGATGCGGCGCACGTCGACCAGCATCGGGTGCAGGGTTTCGTAGTTTTCCAGGTCGGCCAGCAGCGCCGCGACGGCGTCCGGCGGCGCCTTGATGTCGGCGGTGTGCTCGAGGCGTCCGCGTGCCATGTGATGACCGTAGCCCGGTGTGGAGCGCTGGCATACTCGGCGGCATGCCCCATGCGAAGCCTCCTCGTCTGCGCCTGCTGGCCGCCTTGCTCATTGCCGCGACGGCCCTGCTGGTCGCCGGCTGCGGTCCGCGCACGTCGGCCGAGGATGCTCAGCTGGAATTCACCGCGCAGACTCTCGACGGCCGGCCGTTCTCCGGGGCGAGCCTGAAGGGCAGGCCGGCGGTGCTGTGGTTCTGGGCGCCGTGGTGCCCGGTCTGCCAGAAGGAAGCGCCGCTGGTCGCGCAGGTGGCCACCGCGAACCCGGCGGTGACGTTCGTCGGTGTCGGCGCCCGCGATCAACTCGGCGCGCTGCAGGAGTTCGTCGCCAAGTACGGCGTCGACGGGTTCACCGAGCTCAACGACGCCGACGCCGCGGTGTGGGCCAAATTCGGGGTGACCCGCCAGCCCGCCTATGCCTTCATCAGCCCGGACGGCGGCGTCGAGGTGGTGAAGGGTTCGCTGCCCGAAGCCGAGCTGACCTCGCGGGTGCAGGCCCTGACGAGTCCGTGATCGACACCGCCACACTGAGTTTCGCTCTGGGCGCCGGTTTGGTCGCGGCGCTGAACCCGTGCGGGTTCGCGTTTCTGCCCGGCTATCTGGGGCTGGTGATCGCCGACAGCCGGGATACCTCGCGCCCGGTCGCGCTGGCCCGCGCCGCCGCGGCGACCGTGGTGATGGCGGCCGGCTTTGTGACGGTGTTCGGCATCTTCGGCCTGGTCGTCTCGCCGTTGATCGCCTCGGCGCAGAAGTACCTGCCGTTCGCCACCGTGGTGATCGGGGTGGCGCTGCTGGCGATGGGCGCGTGGCTGCTGTCCGGCCGGGACATCTCGGTGCTGTTGCCCAAAGCGGCGGGCGGGGCGCCGAGCGCGCGACTGGGGTCGATGTACGGCTACGGCGTCGGCTACGCGATCGCGTCGCTGTCGTGCACGATCGCGCCGTTTCTCGCCGTCATCAGCACCACCTTCCAGCAGGGCTCGACCTGGGCCGGGGTGCTGGCGTTCGTCGCGTATGCGGCGGGCATGAGCATCACCGTCGGGGTCGCGGCGCTGGCGGTCGCGCTGGCGGGCGCCTCGGCAAGTTCGGCGCTGCGCCGGGTGCTGCCGCACGTGGGTCGCATCGCCGGGGTGATCGTGCTGTTGACCGGGCTCTACGTCACCTACTACGGCTACTACGAGATCCGGCTGTACTTCTCCGGCGGTGACGCGCATGATCCGGTGATCGGGGCGGTCGGCGCCGTGCAGTCGTGGTTCGCCGACCGGGTCGACGAGCTGGGCGCCTGGCCGATGCTGGGCGCGATCGTCGTGCTGGCGGCTGTGGCGCTGGGTTGGCGCGCGGTGGCGCGTCGCCGCGGTTCGCTACCCGACTGAAATTGTTTCGATTGTTTCAATTGCGGGTCTCGCCGGGTAGTATGGACCCATGCCCACCACCGTCGCCCCGATCGTTCGCCAGGTCGCCGAACGTGCCCGCACCGATGCCGGTTTCGCCCAGGTGCTCGACGCCCTGCTGGAGGCGCCGACGGCACCGCAGGGCACCCTGGAGCGCGTCGCCGCCCGCGCGCTGAACGACCAGCGCCGCGCCGCCCTCATCGACGACTTCGTCGCCGGGGCGCTGCCCACCCCCAAGGTCCAGGCGCTGCTGCGGCTCGGCACGCCGCAGGCCGTGCACCGGCTGCGCAGCCGGGGCAAGCTCATCGGTGCGGCGGTGGGCAACCAGACCTGGTTCCCGGCTTGGCAGTTCGACGACGACCGGGTGCGCCCCGACCTGCCCGAGATCCTGGAGCTGCTGGGGCGCTTCACCACCGATCCGCTGGCCGCCGACCGTGTCATGCGGCTCACCCATGACGAGTTGGGCGGCATCTCGATCGCCGAGGCGCTGCGCCGGGCCGACACCGCGCCGGTTGCCCGGCGACTGCTGACCGCGCTCGGTGCCTGAGCTTCCCGCCGGCTACCGGGCCCCGCTGCCGGATGCCCGGCCGTCCGGGTTGCGCCGCCGCCGGGTCACCGCCGGGACGCAGTTGTGGCGGCTGGACGCCGAGCACCCCTCGCAGTGGACGTGGGACGGCTTCGCCCAACCGCGCTACCGCTTCGACCCACCGTCGGGAACGTTCCGGACCCGCTACGGCGCAACCGATGTCGTCGGCGCTTTCCGGGAACGATATCGGCTGACCGGGCTGATGATCCCCGCCGACCACGCCGGCCATCACCTGGTGCGGCTCACCGCCGCCCGGCACCTGCGGGTGCTCGATCTGCGCACCGAACGCAACCTGGATGCACTGGGGGTCGACGACCAGATCAGCACCGGCCAGCACGACGCGGTGTGGGCCACCTGTCAGGGGCTGGCCGACGCCGTGCGCCGCTGGTGGCCCGAACCCGAGGAATGCCCGGACGCGATCGTCTACCGGTCCCGTACCACCCCGGAGACCTCGGTCAA
>CAYNJD010000268.1:0-4852 GCA_964397355.1 uncultured Mycobacterium sp.
GGCCGCCGCGGATGACCCCGAACGAGACCGACGAGGAGAAGAACGAGGCCCCGGGCAGGACCGTCACAGTTTCTTTGCCCGCGTTGATCAGGTCGGCGTCGAGGTCCTCACGACGCGGATACGGTCCGACACCGAGGATGCCGTTCTCCGAATGCAGCACCACGTTGACGCCGGCGGGAATGTGGTTGGGAATCAAGGTGGGCAGTCCGATACCGAGGTTGACGTATTGTCCGTCACGCAACTCGGCGGCCACCCGCGCGGCCAACTCGTCTCTGGTGAGTGTCATGATCCGCGCACCGTCTCCCGCTCGATTCGCTTCGGTGGATTCGGCACGTGCACCACCCGGTGCACGTGGATTCCCGGGGTGTGGACCTCGGCCGGGCAGATCTCACCGGGCTCGACCAGGTTCTCGACTTGGGCGATGGTGATCCGGCCCGCCGCAGCACAGTCCGGGTTGAAGTTGCCGGCGGCCTCGCGGTAGACGAGGTTGCCGTGCCGGTCCCCTTTCCAGGCGTGCACCAGCGCGAAGTCGGTGCGGATCGCCCGCTCCAGGACGTAGGTGCGCCCGTCGAAGTCCCGGGTCTCCTTCTTCGGCGAGGCCACCGCCACCCCGCCGGTGCCGTCGTAGCGCCACGGCAGGCCGCCATCGGCCACCTGGGTGCCCACGCCGGTGGGCGTGAAGAAGGCCGGAATCCCGGCGCCGCCGGCGCGAAGCCGCTCGGCCAGGGTGCCCTGCGGGGTCAGCTCGACTTCGAGCTCGCCGGAGAGGAACTGCCGGGCGAATTCCTTGTTCTCCCCCACATAGGAGCTCACCGTGCGGCGGATCCGCTTGTGCTCCAGCAGCACACCCAGACCGATGCCGTCGACACCACAGTTGTTCGACACCGTTTCCAGATCGGTGACACCGAGTTGCAGCACGGCCTCGATCAGCGCCTCCGGGATGCCGCACAGCCCGAACCCGCCCACCGCCAGTGACGCGCCGTCGGTCACGTCGGCCACGGCCTCGGCCGCCGTCGCCACGACCTTGTCCATCGCCACCTGCGCCTCCTCATTTTCAGTTAATGTTGATTAACTGACGTCAGAGAATACCATTCTCGTGCCGTCCTGTCAGCCGCCACCCAAGTGTTCGGTCGCCTGCCTGCGCATCTCATCCTTGCGGACCTTGCCGGTCACCGTCATGGGAAACTCGTCGACGACGCGCAGATACCGCGGAATTTTGAAGTGCGCCAACCGGCCGGCGCAGAACTCCCGCAACTGTTCGACGGTCAGCGGCGGTGCACCGTCGCGCACCATCACCACCGCCATCAGTTCCTCACCGTAGGTCTCGTCGGGCACACCGATGACCTGGGCGTCGAGGATGTCGGGATGGGTGTGCAGGAACTCCTCGATCTCGCGCGGGTAGATGTTCTCCCCGCCGCGGATCACCATGTCCTTGATCCGCCCGGTGATTCGCACGTAACCGTCGCCGTCCATCACAGCCAGGTCGCCGCTGTGCATCCAGCCGTCGGCGTCGATGACCGCCTCGGTCTTGGCCGGGTCGTTCCAGTAACCCGACATCACCGAATAGCCGCGGGTGCAGAACTCGCCGACCTGCCCTCGCGGCACCGGCCGGCCGGTGGCGGTGTCGATCACCTTGATCTCCAGGTGCGGACACACCCGTCCAACCGTTTCGACCCGCTGCACCAGGGAGTCCTCGGCTCGGGTCTGGGTGGAAACCGGGGATGTCTCTGTCATGCCATAACAGATCGCCACTTCGCTCATGTGCATGTCATCGATGACCTGCCGCATCACCTCGGCCGGACACGGTGAGCCGGCCATGATCCCGGTGCGCAGGCTGGTGAGGTCGTAGTCGCCGAAGTCGGCCAGACCGAGCTCGGCGATGAACATCGTGGGCACGCCGTAGAGGCTGGTGCACGCCTCGTCCTGCGCGGCACGCAGCGTGGCACTCGGGTCGAAGCCGGGAGACGGGATGACGATGGCCGCGCCGTGGCTGCTGGCCGCCAGGCTGCCCATCACCATTCCGAAGCAGTGATAGAACGGGACCGGCAGGCAGATCCGGTCGGAGTGCGTGTACCCGAGCAGCTCGCCGACCAGGTAGCCGTTGTTGAGGATGTTGTGATGGCTCAGCGTCGCGCCCTTCGGGTAACCCGTTGTGCCCGAGGTGTATTGGATATTGATCGGGTCTTCAGGGTGCAGCGTGGCGGCCACCTGCGCCAAGGCCGCCGAATCGACCGGCGTGTGGGCCAGTTCATGCCAGCGGGCGCCGTCGAGGAACACCACCTCACGCAGATCCGGGCATCCGGGGCCCACCTCGGCCAGCAGCGCGACGTAGTCGGAGGTCTTGAAGGCCGGTGCGGAGATGACCATCGCAGCCCCGGATTGCTTGAGCGCATAGGCCAGTTCGTGGGAACGGTAGGCGGGGTTGAGGTTGACCAGTATCGCGCCGATCTCGGCGGTTGCGAACTGCGTCAGCACCCATTCGGCGCAGTTGGGCGCCCAGATGCCCACCCGGTCGCCGGCGGTGATGCCCGCCCGCAGCAGGCCGGTCGCCAGCCGCCGCACGTCGTGCCACAGCTCCGCGTAACTCCAGCGCCGTCGCGCCGAAACGTCAACCAGCGCATCACGATCGGAGTGTGCGCTCGCGGTGGCAGCGAGGTTGGCGCCGATCGTCGTCTGCAGCAGGGCGGGCTGGCGCTCCCCGCAGGCATAGGACAAGTCGGCTGCCGCGGTTCCCGCAGTTGCCATCGGGCCTCCACCGGTGCCGCTCGGAACCACATCAGCCCCGAGACGATGGGTGCTACGTTAGTGACCATTAACTCGGCTGTCCACGATGAGCGGAGGCGTGATGGCGGCGTCCGCCCCGGCCGGCTCGGGCCCGAACGGCCAACCGGCCAACCGGCGCAGTCGGCTGAAGTCCGACCGGCGCACCGCGCTGCTGGCCGCAGCCGAACGGCTCTTCGCTCAGCGCGGCTTTCTGGCGGTGCGGTTGGAGGACATCGGCGCCGCCGCCGGGGTCAGCGGTCCGGCCATCTACCGGCACTTCCCCAACAAGGAGGCGCTGCTGGTCGAGTTGCTGGTCGGTATCAGCACCCGGCTGCTGGCCGGCGCGCGCGCCGTCGAATCGGGCGGTCGAAGCCCGGAAGTGGCGCTGGACGGTCTGGTCGACTTTCATCTCGATTTCGCGTTCGGCGAGCCGGATCTGATCCGGATCCAGGACCGTGACCTGGCGCATCTGCCGGCCGGGGCGCAGCGCCAGGTGCGCAGCGCCCAACGCCAGTACGTCGAGGTGTGGGTGGGTGTGCTGTGCGCGCTGCGCGCCGGGCTGGCCGAGGCCGACGCCCGGTTGATGGCGCATGCGGTGTTCGGCCTCTTGAATTCCACCCCGTACAGCATGAAGCCCACCGGCACCAAACCGGCCGCCCCGGAACGGTCCCGAGCGGTGTTGCGGGCGATGACGATCAGCGCACTGGGCGCCGACGGCATTTGAACCGGCTGAGCGGCATAACGGTCGCGAACGGCGCGGCGCAGGTACCCTGCAATCCATGAGGTGGGCATGACCGATCCGTATCGGCCGGAGGGTTCCGACCGGCCCTGGCAGCGCGACGGGGTGACCGAGCCGTCCACCTACGACGTTCCGCCACACATCGATCCGGCCTACGCCGGGCAACTTCCGACGTACCCGTCCGGCTATCCGCCGCAGAACCCGAATCCGACCGCCCAACTGCCGCGGCAGGACTGGGAACCACCCCAGCCCCCGCCGGGCGGGCCAACGGGCGGCGGTCCATCAGGCGAGGGCGGGCCGCCGGAACCGCCGCGGTTCCCCAACTGGCTGTGGCTGGTCGCCGGTGGCGCGGTGCTGCTGGTGGTCGGCATGGTGATCGCCTTGGTGATCGCCAACGGCTCGGGCCGCAATTCGGCAACGGTCACACCGGTTTCACCGCTGCCGACCGCCCCGAGCACACCGATTCCCAAGCGCCCCCCGACCACCACGACACCGCCGTCGCGCTCCCCGGCTCCGCGCACGACGACCACACCGAGCACACCACCACCGACGACCTCGACCACCGCCGGTGTCCCCGAAACGATCGTCTACAGCGTCACGGGCACCGGCCGGGCGCTCAGCATCGCCTACATCGACACCGGCGGGGCGCTGAAGACGGAGTTCAACGTGACGCTGCCGTGGAGCAAGCAGGTCACGCTGACGCCGCCGGCCACCACTGCGGCGGCGGTCACGGTGGTCAACTTCGGCGAGCAGATCACCTGCTCGCTGTCGGTGGACGGCGCCCAGGTGCGGCAGCGCACCGGCTCGATCCTGACGGTCTGCGCCGCGGCGGGTTAGCCGGCTTCAGCGCGCCTGGCGCGGCACCCGCACGCCCAGCATCGCCAGCAAACCGAGCACCAGCACCGTGCACAGCCCGCCCATGCCCGCCCGGTCGGAGTGAAAGACGTCGACGAACACCGAGAACAGCCACGGCGCCAGGAATGACACCGCGCGACCGGTCATGGTGTAGAGGCCGAACGCCACCCCCTCCATGCCGTCGTCGGCCATCCGCAGCAACAGTGTGCGCGCCGAGGACTGGGTCGGCCCGATGAACAGGCACAGCAGCAGGCCGCAGGCCCAGAACGCCGCCGGCCCGGACAGCGCCATCAGCGTGGTGCCGGCGGCGATCATCGCGACCAGCGACCCGACGATCACCGTCTTGGATCCGATCCGGTCATCGAGCAGGCCGCCGGCGACCGCGCCGACGGCGGCGACCACGCTGGCTGCAACCCCGAAGATCAGCACGTCACCCGAGGAGATGCCGTAGACGTTGACGCCGAGCACCGCGCCGAAGGCGAACACCCCGGCCAG
>CAYNJD010000269.1:0-4838 GCA_964397355.1 uncultured Mycobacterium sp.
GCTCACACCTCGCCCGTATGGAGCTCAAGCTCGTGGTCTCGGAATGGCTGGCCCGCATTCCTGATTTCGGGCTCGCACCGGGTTTCGTGCCAGAGATCAGCTGGCCGTCGGCGACGTGCTCGCTGCCGGCGCTGCCACTTCGGCTCGGGCCGGACTCATGACCGCCGCGTCTCGAACAGCGCCGCGACATCGGCGGGCCGCACTTTGAGCGCGGCATTGCGCGGCAGTTGTTCGACGACGACGATCGCCACCGGCACATGATGGCTGGGAAGCGCGTTGCGCACCAAGGTCTTCAGGTCGTCCTCCGACGGCTTCCCGCCACCGTGCCGCAGCTCGACGGCCGCTACCGGGACTTGACCCAGGCGGGTATCAGGGAGCCCGATCACGCAGGCGTCGCGCACCGCCGGATGTGACACCAGTACCGCGCGCACCGTTTCCGGCAGGACCTTGAAACCGCCGCGGTTGATCGCGCCATCCGCGCGCCCGTGAATCGTGACGAAACCGTCGGCATCCACCGAGGCGAGATCGGTGGTGCGGATCCACTCCGGTCCCATCACCTGCACCCGGGCTTCGAGAAGGCCGTGCCTACCGGTCGGCAGTACCGTGCCGGTGTCCGCATCCACGATGCGAACCTGCACGCCCGGCAGTGGCCTGCCCGAACTGGCCGGCTTGGTGTCGCGGTAGCGCTCGTACAGCTCCGGCGTCCAGGCACAAACCGAGCCGGCGAATTCCGTTGCGCCGTACGCCCACAGCAGCGGTATGCCGTAGCGGCTCTCGAACTCCTCGCGCAGCTGCGACTCCAACGGGCCAGAACCACCGGGCAGGTACTCCAGTGAGGCCAGATCCGATTCGGCGACATCGGCGTCGAGCAGCATGCGCAGCATCGCCGGCTGCACACCGGTCCGTTTAATCCGGTAGGTCTTGACCGCCCGCACCCACTCGTCGACAGTGAACTTCTCCAGCAGCACCATCCGTTTACCGAGGTAGGGGCCGACCAGCAGTTGACACACACCGATGCTGCCGAACGGCCAGTACACCAGTTCGGGGGAATCGTCGGGGGCGGGGCGCTGCCCCACGGTCATGGTCAGCACCGTGTGCTGCAGTGCCGACGTCGATACCGGCACCCGTTTGGGCGCTCCGGTAGTGCCGCTGGTCAAGATGTGCAGTCCGGGTGCGAGCCTGCCGACGGGCGCTGCATCACCGACTTGCCTTCGCGCAGCGATGGTTTCGACACCAATCGGCTCGGGAATCAGCCCGATCCCGGCCGATCCGACATGCGTGACGGCGTCGCGCGCCGCCGCGGTCCAGTCCTGTTGGTCGGCCAGGATCGCCGGTAGCCGAAGCGAGGTGATGTCGCGCGCAATGGATTCGGCCGATTGGTAGGAGTAGATCATCGCGACCGGACGACCGGCGGCGACGAAGCCTAGGATGACCGCGGCGTGCGGGACGCGGTTGCGCACCACCACGCCCACCGGATCGCCGGGTGCGACACCCGCCCGGGCCAGCTGGTCGTCGACAGCTGCGATGTAGCCGGTGATGTCATTGCCGGAGTACCAGGTTCGCTCGAACTCGATACACGGGGCTGCGCCGTAGCTGTTGAGGCCCGCCGATAGCGTTGCGCAGAACCGGTCCATTCCCCACCTCAGTACTGCGTGCAGCCCTGATCCACCGGAATCGCGGCGGCGGTGACCAGATGGGAGTCACCGCTGGCCAGCCAGCACACCGTGCCGGCGATGTCTTCCGGCTCGGCCACCCAAGTGGGCAGGAAAGGAGTGAGCATCTGCGAGAGTTGAGGATTCGTCTCCATCGCCTGGCCCAGTGCGCTGACCATGTCACCGGTACCCATGTCGGTGTTGACCGGGCCGGGATGCACGCTGTTGACCCGGATCCCGTGCTTGCCGAGCTCGGCGGCGAACGCGCGGGCCATTCCGGTGACGGCGTGCTTGCTGGCGGTGTAGTGCACCATGAACGGCTGCATCTTGATGCCGGCCGCGGAGCTGATCAAGATGACCGAGCCGCCGCGACCTCCGTCGATGATGTGTTGCGCACCGGCCATCACGGTGTTCCAGGTGCCGGTCACATTGATGTCCAGCACATCGCGAAAATTCTCCGGGGTGATGGCATCCCAGGCCTGCGGGGCTGCGACACCGGCATTGGCGACGATGATGTCCAGCCTTCCCAGCGTGGACACCCCGGCGACGACCGCCTCCCGCAACCCGTCGTAGTCGCGGGTGTCGACCACCGAGGACACAATGCGCCGACCGGTGGCTTCCACCAGTTGTACCGTTTCGGCCAGATCCTCCGGGCTTGCCGGGTCGTACGGTACGCAGTCCGGGAGCTTGCCCGCCACATCGATTGCGATGATGTCGGCGCCCTCGCTGGCCATGCGCACCGCGTGCGCGCGCCCCTGCCCGCGTGCGGCTCCGGTGATGAACGCGACCCGGTCGGTCAACCGTCCCGTCATGCCTGATCCCTCCCTTGTCGATTCATGTCTGCCGCTGAGCGGCTTTGACCAGACCCGAGCCGATGATCAGCCGTTGGATCTCGCTGGTGCCCTCATACAGGCGCAGCAGCCGGACATCGCGGTAAATGCGTTCGACCGGTACCCCGCGCATGTAACCGGTGCCGCCGTGGACCTGTACCGCGAGATCGGCGACCTTGCCGGCCATCTCGGTGCAGAACAGCTTCGCCGCCGACGGCGCGATTCGGCGGTCTTCCTCGGTGACCCACTTGCGCGCGGCGTCACGAACCATGGCGCGGCCGGCCAAAACGCCGGTCTGCTGGTCGGCCAGCATCGCCTGCACCAGTTGAAAGCTGCCGATCGGGGTGCCGCCCTGGGTGGCGGTGGCCGCATAGCCGACCGACTCGTCGAGAGCGCGCTGGGCGGCGCCGACCGCCAGCGCGGCGATGTGCACCCGGCCGCGCGCCAGCGAGGTCAATGCAGCCCGGTAGCCGAGATCCTCGCTGCCGCCGACCAGCGCCGCATCGGAGACGCGCACGTCGGTGAAGCCCACGTCGGCCGTCCACGCCCCTTCCTGGCCCATTTTGGCGTCCTTGACGCCCACCTCGACGCCGGTGGCGCCGGCGGGAACCAGGAAGACCGCGATACCGGCGCCCTGCTCGTCGGCCGGGCGGGTGCGGGCGAAGACGATGAACAACTCGGCCGTGGGCGCGTTGGTGATGAACCGCTTCTGGCCGGTGATCAGCCAGTCCGAACCGTCGCGGACCGCCTTGGTCAGCAGTCCGGCCGGGTTGGAGCCCGCACCCGGTTCGGTGAGCGCGAAGGAGGCCACGACGTCGCCGGTGGCAATGGGGGCCAGCCAGCGGCTCTTCTGTTCCTGCGTGCCGAACCCGACCAGCACCTGACCGGCGATGCCGTTGTTGGTGCCGAACATCGAGCGCACCGCCAGCGATGTGTAGCCCAACTCCATGGCCAACTCGACGTCCTGGGTGAGGTCCAGTCCCAGCCCGCCCCACTGCTGCGGGATGGCGTAGCCGAACAGGCCCATCGCCTTGGCCTGTTCGCGCAGATCGTCGGGAACGCGGTCCTCGGCGAGGATCTCGGCCTCGCGCGGAACCACCGAGCTGCGAACGAAATGGCGGGTCTGGGCCAGAATCTCGGCGAAATCCTCGCCGCTGACTTCACTCATCGACGCCGCTTCTCCTCACGTCCGACACGTTGAACGACCCGTTACCGACGATGATCATATATGAAATATGATGCTGCAAACATCTCACAGAAGGCGGGTGATCGAGTGTCCTTGCTGACCGGTCAAACAGCGGTCGTCACCGGCGGCGCCCAGGGGCTGGGCTACGCGATTGCGGAGCGATTCATCGCCGAAGGCGCCCGGGTGGTGCTGGGCGACGTGAATCTGGCGGCCACCGAGGAGGCGGCTGCGCAGTTGGGGGGATCCGAGGTGGCGCGAGCGGTGCGCTGCGATGTCACCAGCTCCGCCGAGGTCGAGGCGTTGGTCGCCGCCGCGGTGGAGATGTTCGGCGGGCTCGACATCATGGTGAACAACGCCGGCATCACCCGCGACGCCACCATGCGCAAGATGACCGAGGACCAGTTCGACCAGGTGATCTCGGTGCACCTCAAGGGCACCTGGAACGGACTGCGGGCGGCCGCTGCGATCATGCGGGAGCAGAAGCGCGGCGCCATCGTCAACATGTCCTCGATCTCGGGCAAGGTCGGCATGGTCGGCCAGACGAATTACTCGGCGGCCAAGGCCGGCATCGTCGGCATGACCAAGGCGGCCAGCAAGGAGCTGGCCTACCTGGGGGTGCGGGTGAACGCGATCCAGCCGGGGCTGATCCGATCGGCGATGACCGAGGCGATGCCGCAGCGCATCTGGGACTCCAAGGTGGCCGAGGTGCCACTGGGTCGGGCTGGGGAGCCCGATGAGGTGGCCAACGTCGCGCTGTTCCTGGCCTCCGGGATGTCGTCCTACATGACCGGCACGGTGCTCGAGGTGACCGGCGGCAGGCATCTATGACCGGCGCGAGCAGACGTGAAAGCCCCCAAATCGGGTCTAGAATGGGGGCTTTCGCTGGGGGGACCTCCCGCTTGCGGGGGACTTCTCGGCCGAGGGAGGCGGTGATCTGCGAACCGGTCCGTACCCCGATCGGCCGCTACGGTGGGATGTTCGCCTCGCTGACCGCCGTCGAGCTCGGCGTCGCCGCGCTCAAAGGTCTGCTGGACCGCACCGGGCTGCCCGCCGACGCGATCGATGACGTGGTGCTCGGCCACTGCTATCCCAATAGTGAGGCACCGGCCATCGGACGGGTGGTCGCGCTGGATTCCGGTCTGCCGGTGACGGTTCCGGGCATGCAGGTCG
>CAYNJD010000270.1:0-4828 GCA_964397355.1 uncultured Mycobacterium sp.
GCCCGGGGGTGGGCCCGCTCGTGCACGGCGCGCAGCCGGGCGACCGTGACGTGGGTGTAGAGCTGAGTGGTGGCCAGGCTGGAGTGGCCCAGCAGCTCCTGCACGATCCGCAGATCGGCCCCGCCCTCCAACAGATGGGTGGCCGCGGAGTGGCGCAGCCCGTGCGGCCCGATGTCGGGTGCGCCACCGACCGCGGCGACGGTCTGATGCACGACGGTCCGGGCCTGCCGCGGATCCAGCCGACCGCCGCGGGCGCCGAGCAGCAGCGCCGGGCCTGACTCCGCGGTGACCAGTGCTGGGCGGCCTCGCGCCAGCCAGGCCTGCAACGCCTCGGCGGCCGGCTCGCCGAACGGCACCGTCCGCTGCTTGTTGCCCTTGCCGAGCACCCGCAGTAGCCGGCGTGGGGCGTCCACGTCGTCGACGTCAAGACCACACAGTTCGCTGACGCGCACCGCGGTGGCGTAGAGCAGCTCGGCGATCAGCCGATCCCGCAGTGCGAGCGGATCATTTTGTTGCGCACCGGATTTGGCGGCGGCCATGGCATCGTGCGCCTGGTCTCGGCGCAGTACGGCGGGCAGCGTACGGCGGGACTTGGGCAGCTGCAGGCGCGCCCCGGGATCCGATGGCAGCAGCCCGCGCCGCGCCGCCCAGGCGGTGAAGGTCTTCACCGTCGACGTGCGGCGCGCCAATGTGCTGCGGGCCGCGCCCGCACCGGCCTGGGTGGCCAGCCAGCTGCGCAGCAGCGGCAGGCTCAGGCCGTCGATGCCGGTGTGCCCGCGCTCGCCGAGGAACACGAACAGCGACCGCAGATCACCGAGGTAGGCGCGCCGGGTGTGTTCGGAACGGCCCCGCTCCAAGGCCAGGTACTCGTCGAACTGCTCGAGAATCGCGTCCACCGGCTCACGGTGGCAGAAGCCGCCCGAGTGATCAGTTGACGCGCCGCAGCGTGTCCGGGGTGAGATCAAGCCGTGACGGATAGCCGTCGACGGCCATGATCAGATCGGCCTCGGCCAGCAGCGACCGCAGTACGTGCACGACCCCGTCCGCGCCGCCCAGCGCCAGCCCGTAGGCGTAGGGGCGGCCGATTCCCACCGCGGTCGCGCCCAGCGCCAGGGCTTTGACGATGTCCGCCCCGGTGCGGATCCCGGAGTCGAAAAGCACCGGCAGCCCGTCGGCGGCCGCGATCACGTCCGGCAGGCAGTCCAGGGCCGGCAGCCCGCCGTTGGCCTGGCGCCCGCCGTGGGTGGAGCAGTAGATGCCGTCCACGCCACCGTCTTTGGCGCGCCGGGCATCGTCAGGGTGGCAGATGCCCTTGACGATCAGCGGCAGGTCGGTCAGCGACCGCAGCCAGGGAAGGTCATCCCAGGTCAGCGGGTTGCCGAAGGTCTGCACCCACGACAGCACGGCGGCCTGCGGGTTCTCCTCGGGCGGCTGGGCCAGGCTCGCGCGGAACACCGGATCGGAGAAGTAGTTGGACAGGCAGTGCCCGCGCAGCTGCGGGAAATTCGACGTCGCCAGGTCGCGGGGCCGCCAGCCCGGAATCCAGGTGTCCAGCGTGACCACGATGGCCTTATAGCCGGCTGCCTCGGCGCGGTGCACCAGGCTGGCGGCCAGCTCCCGGTCCTTGGGCGTGTACAGCTGAAAAAACCCGGGTGTGTCGCCGAATTCGGCGGCGACGTCCTCCAGCGGGTCCGCGGTGAGGGTGGACACCATCAGCGGGACGCCGGTGGCCGCCGCGGCCCGGGCACTCGCCAGGTCGCCGTGGCCGTCCTGGGAGCAGATCCCGATGACACCGATGGGGGCCATGAAGACCGGCGACGGCAGCCGCAGCCCGAACAGCTCGATCGACAGGTCGCGCTCGGCGGCGCCGACGAACATTCGCGGGATCAGCCCCCATCGGTCGAACGCCGTGACGTTGGCCCGCTGGGTACGTTCGTCACCGGCGCCGCCGGCCACATACGACCAGA
Organism: uncultured Mycobacterium sp.; assembly: GCA_964397355.1. GTDB lineage: Bacteria > Actinomycetota > Actinomycetes > Mycobacteriales > Mycobacteriaceae > Mycobacterium. The sequence continues at coordinate 1,968 of CAYNJD010000270.1, forward strand.
CCGACGGGGAAAGCGCCGCAGCGGCTTTGGCCTCCAGTTCGGTGTAGGTCATCGGCAGTGACGGCACCACCCCGGCCAGGCCCTGCAGGTAGATCTCGAACTGGTAGTCGCCGAACGCCATGCCGCTAGCCCGCCGTGGCTTCGGCCGCTTCTTGGCTGGCGAGTTCCTTCTTCCATTGCCGGAACGTCTCTTCGGTGCGCCCGCGCCGCCAGTACCCTGAGATCGACGCCCACTTGGCCTCCACACCGCGCTCCTTGCGGATGTAGGGCCGCAGGTTGTGCATGACGGCCTGCGCCTCGCCGTGGATGAACACCTGGACCTGGCCGGGCAGCCACAGGCTGGTGGTGACCGCCTCGATGAGTGGAGCGTTGTCGCCGGCCCGGTCCTGCCCCACCAGATCGGCACGCCCGCCGCGGTGCAGCCAGTTCAGCTCCACCCCTTCCGGCGCGGTCAGCTCGATCTCATCCTCCGGGCCGGCGACCTCGATGAACGCCTTGCCGACCGCGTCGTCCGGCAGCGCCTCCAGGGCGGCGCTGATCGCCGGCAGCGCGCTCTCGTCGCCGGCCAGCAGGTGCCAGTCGGCGGCGGGGTCCGGCGCGTACGCACCGCCGGGGCCCATCAGGTAGACCGGCTGGCCGGGCTCGGCGGCCACCGCCCACGGCCCGACGAAACCGTGGTCGCCGTGCACCGAGACGTCGATGCTGATCTCGCGGGCGACCGGGTCGGCGCGCCGCACGGTCAGGGTGCGGATCACCGGGCGGTCTTCCTCCGGCAGCCCGTCGAAGCTGTCCAGCGTGAGCGGCTGCGGTAACGCGGCGACTTCGACGCCGTAGCGCACGAAGACGACCTTGACATAGGAGTCGGTGTATTCGCTCGGGCGGAAGGTGTCGAATCCGGTGCCACCCAATACCACCCGCACCATATGTTCCGAGCATTGCTCGGTGCGGACTACTTCAAAGGTGTGAACCGGTCGTCCTGCCACGAAACCTCCCCATCTCGGCCTGCCCCGCCGACTATACGAGCTAACGACTTTTACGGACTATCCCCCAGCTGCCGTCGCGCCGCTCGACCAGGCCCGCCACCTCCAGCATCGCCAGCGGCCCGAACACCTGTGCCGGCGCCAGCCCGGATGCGACGGCGATCTGATCGACGGTCACCGCCCCGCGGCCCGGCAACGCTTCGTAGACCTGACGTTCGGCGAGGCTGAGGTCGTCCAGCGGGGTGCTCGGCCGCGGCGGATCGGCCGCCAGCTCCCCGACCCGGCCCGCCAGCTCGACGACCTCGTCGGCCCGGGTGACCAGTTCGGCGCCGCGCCGCAGCAAGACGTGGCAGCCCGCCGAGGACGCACTGGTGACCGGGCCGGGAACCGCGGCCACCGGGCGGCCCAGCAACCGCGCCCACGCGGCGGTGTTGGCCGCGCCGCTGCGCAACCCGGCCTCCACCACCACCGTCGCCCCGGCGAGTGCTGCCACCAGCCGGTTGCGGGTCAAGAACCGGTGCCGGACCGGGCGGACTCCGGGCGGGTATTCGGTGACCAGCAGGCCGTGCCCGCCGATTCGGTGCAGTAACGCGGAATGACCTGCCGGATAGCAGATGTCGATTCCGCCGGCCAGCACCGCCACCGTGGTGCCGTCGGCGGCGAGCGCGGCACGGTGGGCCGCTCCGTCGATGCCGTACGCGCCGCCGGACACCACCGCCACGTCACTTTCGACCAGCCCGGCGGCCAGATCGGCGGCCACCAGCTCACCGTATGCGGTTGCGGCCCGGGTTCCGACGATGGCGGTGGCGCGCTCGGCGATCTCGTCGAGACGCGCGGGGCCCAGCGCCCAGAGCACCATCGGCGGACGGCAGTCCGGTTTCGTCGCCGATGCGGCGCCGCCGAATGCGGCGAACGCCAGCACCGGCCACTCGTCATCGTCGGGGGTGATCAGCCGGCCGCCGCGACGGGCGAGCAGCTCCAGGTCAGCGGCGGCGAGGTCGACCTCCCGCCTGGCCTCGGTGTATCCGGCCAGCTCCGGGCCGACCGCGCCACGGCGAATCCGGTCGGCCGCCTCAACCGGACCCACCGCTGCGACCAGCGCGGCCAGATCCGGGCGCGGCGGCTCGGCCACCCGCGACAGGTAGGCCCAGGCCCGCAACGTGGCGTCATCGGTGCTCATCGGTTCGCTCCCGGCTGGCGGAAGCTCAAGGCCGCGGCGACCTCGTCCCGGCCGGGCGAGCTGCGGCCCGCCAGATCACTCAAGGTCCAGGCCACCCGCTGGGTGCGGACCGCGCCACGAATCGACAACAGGCCCCGGTCCAGCGCGGTGCGCAGCGGCGCCATCGCCGCGGCGGTGAGCCGAAACCTGCGGCGCAGCAACGCCCCGCTGACCTCGGCGTTGGTGTGGAAGCCGTGCGGCCCCCAGCGTTGTGCCGCCGCACAGCGCGCGTCGGCCACCCGCGCCCGTACCGCCGCCGTCGACTCCCCGTCGGTGGCCGAGAACGCGCCCGCGCGCACCGGATGCATCTCCACCCGCAGGTCCACCCGGTCCAGCAGCGGCCCGGACAGCCGGCCCAGGTAGCGCCGCTTCTCCATCGGCTTGCAGGTGCAGTCCCGCGGGTCGGCCGGGGCGCACGGGCAGGGGTTGGCCGCCATGACCAGCTGGAACCGGGCCGGGTAGCGTGCCACGCCGTCGCGCCGGGCCAGCCGGATCTCACCGTCCTCCAACGGTGTTCGCAATGCCTCCAGGGCGCTGACCCGGATCTCGGCACACTCGTCGAGGAAGAGCACCCCGCGGTGTGCTCGGCTCACCGCGCCAGGCCGCGCCATCCCGGAGCCGCCGCCGACCAGTGCCGCGACGCTGGAACTGTGGTGCGGCGC
>CAYNJD010000271.1:0-4808 GCA_964397355.1 uncultured Mycobacterium sp.
ACCAACACCTTGATGATGAACGCCCGCGACACCGCCGAAGCCGCCAAGTGGGGCTGACCCGTCAGGGATTCTTGCCCCCTTCAGAGCCGGTTACCGCGGCGTAGGGTCACTGGAATGCCTGTAATGCGTAGTGAAGGTGACAGCTGGGACATCACCACCAGCGTCGGTTCGACCGCTTTGTTCGTGGCCACCGCCCGGGCGCTGGAGGCCCGAAAACCCGACCCGCTGGCGGTCGATCCCTATGCCGAGTTGTTCTGCCGGGCGGCCGGCGGGGACTGGGAAGCCGTGGTCGGGGGCAACCTGCCCGACCATCAGCTGTTGACCAGTGACTTCGGGGAGCACTTCGTCAACTTCCAGGGTGCGCGCACCCGTTACTTCGACGACTACTTCCGCCGCGCCGCCGATGCCGGGGTGCGGCAGGTGGTGATCCTGGCCGCCGGGCTGGATTCCCGCGCCTACCGGCTGTCCTGGCCGGATCAGACGACGATCTTCGAGTTGGATCAGCCCCAGGTGCTCGCCTTCAAAAGCTACGTGCTCTCGCAGCGCGGCATCCGCCCCGCGGCCGAGCGGCGCGAGATCGCCGTCGACCTGCGTGAGGACTGGCCCCAGGCGCTCTGCGACAGCGGCTTCGATCCGGAGCAGCCCTCGGCGTGGATCGCCGAGGGGCTGCTGATCTATCTGCCCGCCGACGCGCAGCATCAGCTGTTCACCGGCATCGACGGCCTGGCCGCGCCGGGCAGCCATGTGGCGGTCGAGGACGGCGCCCCGATGTCGGCCGAGGCGTTCGACGCCGCGCTGCAGGCCGAGGTCGAGGCCGGCGACGACAGCCGTATCTTCCATCGGCTGGTCTACAACGAGCGTTGTGCGCCGGCCGACCAGTGGTTCGGCGAACGGGGCTGGACCGCGGTCGCGACACCGCTGGCCGACTACCTACACGAACTGGGCCGCCCCGTCCCGGGCCCGGACAGCGAGGCGGGCCCGATGATCGCGCGGAACTCACTGGTCCGGGCGGTCAAACGGTAGGGGCCGCCCGCCCTCGTCAATGCACCCCCGGGTGGGGTAACGTGCCAACAACCGAAAATGATTTTCAATAAGGAGCCTGGGAATGGGTTGGAACGACGTCGGCGCGTCCGCGTCGGTGCTGCGTGCCGCGGTGATAGAGGCCACCCAACGATCGTCTCGATCGACCTCGACAGTTAGCTTATGCAATGCTAACTTCAGCCGGGTTAGCTTAGGCAACACTAGTCACGGAGGGGCGAGCCACGCATGAACAACGGTGACGCGGCTCTGCTCACTCAGCAGCCGCGGGTCGACGAGGAAACCCTCAGCCGGTTCGCCACTTGCTGTCGTGCCCTGGGTATTACGGTTTACCAGCGGCAACGGCCCGCCGACCTGGCCGCGGCCCGCACCGGATTCGCCGCACTGACCCGCGTCGCGCACGAGCAGTGCGACGCCTGGACCGGCCTGGCCGCCGCCGGCGACCAGTCGCCGCGGGTGCTGGCCGCCGTCTCGCGGACCGCCGCCAGCGCGGGTGCCCTGCAGCGCCGGCTGGACCTGCAGCAGGGGGCGCTGGGCTTTCACTACGACACCGGGCTGTACCTGAAGTTCCGCGCCACCGAAGCCGACGACTTCCACCTGGCCCACGCCGCCCAGCTGGCGATGGCCGGCCGCTGCGCGGAGGCCAACGAGCTGGTCGCCGAGATCATCGAGCGGCGGCCCGGCTGGAACGATGCGCGCTGGCTGGCGATCGCGGTGAACCACCACGCCGGACGCTGGTCGGACATGGTCAAGCTGCTGACCCCGATCGTCAACGACCCCGACCGCGACGAGCTGTTCAGCCACGCCGCCAAGACCGCCCTGGGCATTGCGCTGGCCCGGCTGGGCATGTACGCCCCGGCGCTGTCCTACCTGGAGGAGCCCGACGGGCCGATCGCTGTCGCCGCCACCGACGGAGCGCTGGCCAAGGGGCTGATCCTGCGGGCGCAGGGCGACGACGAGACGGCCGAGGAGGTGCTGCAGGACCTCTACGCCGCCAATCCGGAGAACGCGCAGGTCGAAGAGGCGTTGCTGGACACCAGCTTCGGGATCGTCACGACCACCGCGGCCCGCATCGAGGCGCGGACCGATCCGTGGGACCCCGAGACCGAGCCGAGCGCCGAGGACTTCATCGACCCGGCCGCCCACGAGCGCAAGGCTGAGCTGCTGGCCGAGGCCGAACGCGAACTGGGCGAGTTCATCGGGCTGTCCGAGGTCAAGAACCAGGTGCAGCGGCTCAAGAGTTCGGTGGCCATGGAAGTGGTGCGCAAGCAGCACGGGCTGGCCGTCGGCCAGCGCACCCACCACCTGGTGTTCGCCGGGCCGCCCGGAACCGGTAAGACCACCATCGCCCGCGTGGTGGCGAAGATCTACTGCGGCCTGGGGCTGTTGAAGAAGGAGAACATCAAAGAGGTGCACCGGGCCGACCTGATCGGCCAGCACATCGGTGAGACCGAGGCCAAGACCAACGCGATCATCGACAGTGCCCTGGACGGCGTGCTGTTCCTCGACGAGGCCTACGCGCTGGTGGCCACCGGCGCCAAGAACGACTTCGGCCTGGTCGCCATCGACACCCTGCTGGCGCGGATGGAGAACGACCGCGACCGGCTGGTGGTGATCGTCGCCGGCTATCGCGCCGATTTGGACCGGTTCCTGGACACCAACGAAGGTCTGCGGTCGCGTTTCACCCGCAGCATCGACTTCCCGTCCTATGAGCCGCCGGAACTGGTCGAGATCGCCTACAAGATGGCCGAGCAGCGTGACAGCCGTTTCGAGCCGGCCGCGCTCGAGGAAATGCAGGCGCTGTTCGGTCAGTTGGCCGCCGCGTCGCACCCCGACGCCAACGGAATCTCCCGGCGCAGCCTCGACATCGCCGGCAACGGCCGGTTCGTGCGGAACCTTGTCGAACGCTCCGAGGAGGAGCGCGAGTTCCGGCTCGACCATTCCGAACAGTCCGGAACCGGAGTGTTCACCGATGAGGAGCTCATGACCATCACGACCGAAGACGTCCGTTACTCGGTGACCCCGTTGCTGCGCGGCCTGGGCCTGGAGGCCAACGCGTGAGCGCGTCCGAGTACGACCGGGCCGACGACGAACGGCGCTCGTTCGCATCGCGTACGCCGGTCAACGAGAACCCCGACCGGGTCGAGTACCGGCGTGGTTTCGTCACCAAGCATCAGGTCAGCGGCTGGCGGTTCGTGATGCGGCGGATCGCCTCGGGCGTGGCGCTGCACGACACCCGGATGCTGGTGGAGCCGCTGCGTTCGCAGGCGCGCGCGGTGCTGATGGGTCTGCTGGTGCTGGCCACCGTGGCCGGCGGCTGCTTCGTGTTCACGCTGATCTGGCCCAATAGCGCCGCCGCCAACGACCCGGTGCTGGCCGACAAGTCGACCTCGGCGCTGTACGTGCGGGTCGGCGACCAACTGCACCCGGTGCTGAACCTGACCTCCGCGCGGCTGATCGCCGGTCGCCCGGTTAACCCGACCATGGTCAAAAGCGCCGCGCTGGACAAGATTCCGCGCGGCAACCTGATCGGTATTCCGGGCGCCCCGGAGCGCATGGTGCAGAACAGCAGCGACGACGCGGACTGGACGGTGTGCGACTCGGTGGCCGGCTCGCAGGCCGGGGTGACGGTGATCGCCGGGCCGCTGGCCGACGGCGGGTCCCGGGCCGGTGCGCTCGGTGCGCAGCAGGCGGTGCTGGCCGACAACGGTTCGGGCGCCTGGCTGCTGTGGGACGGGAAGCGCAGCCGCATCGACCTGGCCGATCGCGCCATCACCGGCGCACTCGGCATCGGGGAGCGGGGGTCGGCCGTTCCCGAGCCGCGGTCGATCTCGACGGGTCTTTTCAATGTGATCCCGGAGGCGCCGGCGCTGACTGCGCCGGTGATCCCGGGCGCCGGCAGCAAGCCGTCGTTCGATCTGCCGGAGGCCGCCCCGGTGGGTGCGGTCGTGGCGGCGCATGCGCTGGATGGCAACGCCGACGGCACCGCGCGCTACTACGCGGTGTTGCCGGACGGTCTGCAGCCCATCTCCGGTGTGCTCGCCGCGGTGCTGCGCAACACCGACTCCCACGGGCTGGAGCGGCCGCCGCTGCTGGGCGCCGACGACATCGCCCGGCTGCCGGTGTCGCACGCCCTGGACACCTCCCGCTTCCCCGAACAGCCGGTGAGCCTCACTGACCCGGTACAGGACCCGCTGACCTGTGCGCACTGGAACCGGGACGCCGGCGCCAGCACCAGCTCGCTGACGCTGCTGTCCGGCTCGTCGCTGCCGCTGCGTGACGGGGTGCGCACCCTGGACCTGGTCGGCGCCGGGGTCGGCGGCACCGCCGCCCGGGTCGCGCTCTCGCCGGGCACGGGTTACTTCGTCCAGAGCGTCAGCGGCGATCCCACCGCCGAAGCAAGCGCGGGCCCGCTGTTCTGGGTCTCCGACACCGGGGTGCGCTACGGCGTCAACACCGAGGCCGGCACCAACGGGGGCGACGGCGACACTGTGGCCGCGCTCGGGCTGAGCCGGCCGGCGCTTCCGATCCCGTGGTCGGTGCTGTCGCAGTTCGCACTCGGTCCCACCCTGTCGCGCGCCGACGCGCTGTTGGCCCACGACGCGCTGGCGCCCGATCAACGACCCGGCCGCCGCGCGACGACCGAGCTGGGCGCAACCAACGGGGGAGAGACCCGATGAGTCGACTGATCTTCGAGGCCCGCCGACGGCTGCCCGCGCCGCCCACCGACAAGGGCACCATCACCATCGAGCCGCCGCCGGAATTGCCGC
>CAYNJD010000272.1:0-4778 GCA_964397355.1 uncultured Mycobacterium sp.
GAACGCGGCGAGCAAGGTCTGGGTGTTGCGCAGCACGGCGTCGATCTGGCCGCTGCGGTCACCCATCACGGCGGCGATCTGGTTGGCCTGGGCCAGCAGGTGGGTGATCTCGTCGTCGCGCTTGCCGATGGTGTCGGAGAACCTGGCCACACCGTCCAGTGCCGCGCTCAGATCGGGGGCGGTCTCGCTGACGGTTTCCGAGAGCACTTTCAGCGACCGTTTGACGGTGTCGATGTCCCAGCCTGCGGCGGCCTTGGTGACGTCGAAGACCGCGTCGTAGAGCTGGTAGGGCGTGGTGCTCTGACCCAACGGCAGCACGCCCTGCGGCGCCAACTTCTTGTCGCCCTTGGGTTCGATCGCCAACACCTTGCGGCCCAGGATGGTGTCGGTCTTCACCCCGATCCGGCTGTCCGTGCCGATCGGGTGGGCGCCGACGGAGAACTTGACCAGCACGTGGTCACCCTCGATCGAGAGGTCTTCGACTTTGCCGACGTCCACGCCCGAGATGCGCACCTTGTCACCGGCGCTCAGACCGCCGGTGTCGGAGAGCTGCCCGAAGTAGCTCGGCTGGGCGAAGAGCATCGGCACCGAGGTGAACGTCTGCCCCACCAGGGTCACCAGCGCCACCGTGATGACACCGATCACGCCGATGCGTGCCCGGTTGGGCGGTTCCAGAGTCCTCACTGCGGCGTGCACCTCCCGGTCGGCTGCTGCCAGAGCCGGACGTTGCGAACCGGTCCGCCCGGCTGCAGGCCAGGAAGCTTGATGGTCGCGTCGCAGATGTAGAAGTTGAAGAAGTCACCGTAGACGCCGGTCCGCCCGATGAGCTTCATCGCCTTCGGGATCCGCTGCAGCAGACCCTCGACATCGGCCATGCGGTCCGGCGGCTCGGGCCCGGCCACCGGGAAGAGCTTGTGCAGCACCGGACGGTTGTCGGCCAGCAGGTCGGCCAGATTGCCGGCGGCGTTGCCGAATTCGGCGGTGCCGTAGGCCAGCCCGTCGTTGTGACTGTTCAGTCCCTTGACCAGTTTGTCGAAGTTGTCGACGGTCTCGTCGAAGGTCTTGCGGTGCCGAACCGCGGTGTCCAGCACCGTGTTGAGGTTCTTGATCACCTCGCCGATCGCGGCGTCCCGGTCGGCGATGTGCGCGGTCAGCTGCGCGGTCTGTTGCAGGATGTCGTTGATGGTGCCGCCCTGGCCCTGGAAGACCGTGACGATGGACGAGGCGATGGTGTTGATCTTGTCCGGATCCAGCGCCCGGAACACCGGCTTGAAACCACCGATCAACGCGTCCAGGTCGAGGGCGGGTTGGGTACGAGAGGCCGGAATGAACCCGCCGGCGGGCAGCCGTTCGTCCGCGCCCTGACCCTCACCTCGCTTGAGCTCCAGGTAGCGGTTGCCGATGAGGTCGGCGTAACGGATCTGTGCGGTGGTCGACTGGTACAGCGGCAGCGACCGGTCCACATCGAAATCCACCATGACCCGGTGGCCGCCGTCGACCAACCGCACCTTTTTGACCTTGCCGATCTCCACGCCGGAGGCGCGGACGAACTGCCCTTGCCGCAGCCCACTGGCGCTGGTGAATTCCGCGGTGTACCGGGATGTCCGGTCGAACCGGACCTGACCGAACACCACGACGAGCCCGACCGTGAAGAGCAGCAGCACCGATCCGACGGCGCCGAGTTTGATTGCAGTCCTGGTGATGTTCATGGGTTGATCGTGTTATCCCCGACTTGGCGGCCCCAGACGTAATCGATTGCCCAGGGCGATCCGACCTCGAAATGGTTGTAGGGCGCTTGGCTGACCCCGGTGTCGGCGACCAGGTACGGCGCCGGCCAGAAGTCGTGGGTGATCTCCTGCCAGCAACCCGGCGCCCCGCCGGGCCCGCCGCGGGCGTTGTAGCGCGGCAGGTTGTCGGGGTAGATGTAGGGGTTGGCCGGGCTGACCAGCTCACTGACGGTGTCGAGGGCGTAACCGTCTCCGCCGCCGAGGAATTCGTACACCTTGGGCGCCCCCTCTGCGAGGTTGCGGATAGCGCAGAACAACTCCGGGCTGTACTCGTCCAGCAGTGCCGACACCGGGACCAGGTCGGAGAACTGCCGCCGGAAGTACGGCCCGAAGCGGTCGGTGATGTCCGCCCCGAGATTGCCGACCCCGGCAGCGGCCAGCAGGGTGGCGTCGAGTTCCTTCTGCTGCGCGGTGATCGTCTTGACGGTGGGGATCGAGCCCTCCATGAAGCCGACCAGATCCGGTGCGCCGTCGGCGTAGACGTCGCCCAGTTTCGCGAATCCCTTGAGGTCGCGCCGGAAATAGGGCATCCGCTCGTTGGCGTCGTCGAGGATCGTGTTGCCGTTGACCAGTGATTGACCCAGCTTGTCGCCCAGCCCCGTCAGCGCCTCCGCCGCGGCGTGCAGCGTCAGGTTCAGCTTGATCGGGTCGATGCTCTCCGAGAGGTTGTTGACGGTCTCGAACAGCGTGTTGAGTTCCGTCGTCACCGAGGTCGCGATGATGTCCTTGGTGCTGATGCGTTGCGGCGTGGGGTGTTCCGGCGCGGTCAGCGACACGTACTTGTTGCCGAACAGCGTGGTGGCCAGAATGTTGGCCTCGACGTTGGACGGGATCAGCTTGATGTACTTGGGGTCCACGGCCAGCGTGAACTTGGCCGCCGGCTTGTCCTCATACTCTGTCGGCGAGATGTCGGCCACCCGCCCGATCTGTACGCCGTTGTAGGTGACCGGCCCACCCGGGTCCATCACCAGACCGGCGCGCGGCGCCACCATCGTCAGCGACGTCTTGGACTCGAACGCCCCGCGGAACTGGCCGTACACCAGCGCGATGATCAACACCAGCAGGGCAATGGTCACCACGCCCGCCCGCCGGTAGGGCGGGGTGTGCGATTTGTTCTGTCTCCCGGTTGCCATGGCCGTCACATCGTCAGGTTGAAGTTGGGGTCGACGCCGTAGAGCGCCAACGCGGAGAACAACACGACGGTCGGCACCGTGATCAGCGAGAGCCGCATCGACTGGCCCACCGCGGCACCGACACCGACCGGGCCGCCGCTGGCATTGAATCCGTAGTAGCAGTGGGTGATCATCACCACCACCGCGATCAGGATGGTCTCCATGAACGACCAGAACACGTCGTCGGGCCGTAGGAATGTTCGGAAGTAATGCTCATAGGTTCCCGACGACTGCCCGAAGAACAGCGTCGTGACGATCTGCGGCGAGGCGAACGCCATGATCAACGCCAGCGCGTACAGCGGGATGATCACGGTGAAACCGGCAATCACCCGACTCGACACCAGATAGGCGATGGAGTTGATCCCCATCACCTCCAGCGCGTCGATCTCCTCGCTGATGCGCATGGCACCGAGTTCGGCGGTCGCCCCCGCCCCGACGGTTGCGGCCAGCGCGATACCGGCGTTGACCGGACCGACCACGCGCACGTTGACCAGTGCCGCGGCGAAACCGGTGTAGGTCTCCACGCCGATGTTGCCCAGCGAGGTGAAGCCCTGGATCGCGATCAGCGAGCCGCCGGCCAGCATCACGAAGCCGATGATCGCCACGGTGCCGCCGATCACGGCCATCGCGCCGGTGCCCATCCCCAACTCGGCGATGAGGCGCAACGCCTCGGTGCGGTATCGGCGCAGCGCCCAAGGGATCTGGCGCAGCGAGGTCATGGCGAACCAGCCGAGATGGCCGGTCCGCTCCAGCGAGCGGCCGGCCGCTCCGACGTAGCGGTTGTAGTTCGCGATCAGCCCGGGGAACCGGGCCCGCAACACTGCCGAAGTCGACATGTCAGGTCCCCGTTCCGAACTTGACACCGATGGTGGTCAACACGACGTTGACCGCGAACAGCGCGATCACGCACAGCACCACCGTCTCGTTGACGGCGGTGCCCAGCCCCTTGGAGCCGCCGCGAACCGTAAGACCCCGATAACAACCGACCAAGCCTGCGATAAGTCCGAAGACGCTGGCTTTCACCGTGGAGATGATCACCTCGGGCAGCCCGGTCAACAGTGTCAGGGTCGAAAGGTAGGCACCGCCGGACACATTCTGCAGGTATACGCCGAACAGGAAACCGCCGAACAAACCGATCACGATCACCAGCGCGTTGAGGAGGAGTGCCACCACGGTGGCGGCAATCACCCGCGGCACCACCAGCCGGTGGATCGGGTCGATACCGAGCACCTCCATCGCGTCGATTTCCTCGCGGATGGTGCGGGCTCCCAAGTCGGCGCAGATGGCGGTCGAACCCGCGCCGGCCACCACCAGCACGGTGACCAACGGCCCCAGCTGGGTGACCGCGGCGATGCCGGCGCCGGCCCCTGAGACGTCGGCAGCTCCGAACTGCGCCAACAGAATATTCAGTGTGAAGACCAGCAGAACGGTCAGCGGAATGGAGACCGCGATGGTCGGCATGATGGCCACGCTGGTGATGAACCAGCCCTGCTGCAGCGTTTCGCGCCACTGGAACGGCGGCACGAACAACGCCCGTGCGGTCAGCGCACACATCCGGAAGAAGCCGCCGACCATCACCAAAGGCGGCAGCAAACGGTCACGGGCGAAATCAGCCAAGCGGGGACGTGCCGGAGCCGTCACAACACCCCCCTCCTCGGAGACCCTGCGCAACGACGCAGTACGGGATCGCGTCGCACCTGGCCTCCTCCCATCCATTTCGCCGAGACCCGCGTCACCTTATCGACCCAACGTGCCGTTGGCGACCATCGGACCATACCTGATGGCCGCGTTAGAACAACACCAAATCGGTCCATCGTGC
>CAYNJD010000273.1:0-4761 GCA_964397355.1 uncultured Mycobacterium sp.
CGATCAGCGGGCCCAGCTTGGGCAGCGGCGCACTGTCGTTGGTGCCGCGGGGCCGACGCCCGATCGGCAGCTGGCCGGCTCCGGTGCTCGGGGAGCCCGGTGGCGGGTCGATGTTGGCCTCGGGGGCGTTGCAGGTGGCCGCCGTCGCCGGCGGTGCGAACTCGGTGGCGAGCACTAACCCGAGCACGACCGCCGGCACCATCGCCGCCGAGACGATCCGACGCGTCGCCGCCATGTCACACCTTTCCGGGACCGCTGCGGGCCTCGCCTGAAGTGACGATAGTGGCGGTTGAGACGAGTGTGACTATCGCATTATTGATAGAGACGCATCCGTGACCGTGTCGCAACCGCCTCACCCGGAAATTTGAGGTGCCCCACCGGGTTGACCGCGAGAGGGAATCTGACGACGCGACACGCCGCTGTCGCGTCGTCGGATTCCCAGTGGGCAGCTATCTCCGCTCTCAGCGGCTGAACGCGCGCACCACCTCAGCCACCCGCCGCAGCTGGCCGACATCCGAACTGGTCGGGATCAAGTGGATCTCATCAGCACCGACGGCCTCAAACCCGCGCAATACATCCAGCAGCTCGTCCTCGCTGCCGGCCCAGCCGGTGGTCGGTGCCATCGCCTCGACGTATTCGGCGGGAATCCAGTTCAGGTAGCGCAGCAGGTGCTCACGCACTTGATTGCGGGCGGTGTCGCGCTCGCCCAGCGCGAACCAGAACGAGGTCGCCAGATACGGTTTCGCCTTGCCCGCCTGCCGCCACGCCTGCCGGGCGACGTCGAACAACTCGTTCTGCCTGGCCACATCGAGGTCCATAGTGATGCCTGCCAGGCCCTCGGCCCAGGTCGCCGCGCTGCGCAGGGTCTTGGGACCGATGGTGCCGACCACCAACGGCGGACCGCCGGGCTGCGTCGGCGCCGGACCGACCGGCAGCACCGACTCGGTGAGCTTCTCCCCCGCCCAGACGCGTTTCATGATCGCCACCCGCTCGGCCATCTCCCGCATCGTCTGGGTCGCCGGGTCGGCGCCGGCCGCGCGGTAGTCCTCGTGGCGTCCACCGACCCCGATGCCGACGGTGAGCCGGCCGCCGCTGAGCAGATCGGCGGTGGCCAGCGCCTTGGCCAGCATCACCGGGTCGTGCAGTTGCGGGACGATGACCGTCGTCACCAGCCGCACCCGCTCGGTCCAGGCGGCCAGCGCACCCAGCAGGGTCAGGCTGTCGGGGTTGGTGAAGGCGATCCGCTCGCCCCAGCTCAGCGACGAGAACGGGCCGTCGTCGACGGCGCGCGCCCAGTCTCGCAGCAGCGCCGCGTCCAAGTCCGGTTCCATGACCGGCATCGTCATTCCGACCCGCATGACCGCGATTGTGGCACGGCGGGCGCGCCGGGCCGACACTGGAGGAATGAGCATTTCGTTCAACCACACCATCGTCGCCGCCCACGACAAGCAGGCGTCGGCGGCGTTTCTCGCCGAGTTGTTCGGCCTACCCGAACCACAGCCGTTCGGCCACTTCATGGTCGTCGGGCTCGACCACGACGCCAGCCTGGACTACGCCGAGGTGCCCGCCGACGAGGAGATCCGGCCGCAGCACTACGCGTTCCTGGTCTCCGAGGCCGACTTCGACACCATCTACGGCAGGATCTCCTCGCGCGGGATGGAGCACTGGGCCGACCCGCGCGCCGAGCGTCCCGGCGAGATCAACCACCGCGACGGCGGCCGCGGCGTGTATTTCCGCGACCCCGACGGGCACGCGATGGAGATACTGACCCGCCCGTACGGCACCGGCGGTTAGCGAGGCTCGACGAAGGAGAGCCGAAGCTGGACCGCCGAATCAGCACCGGCGGTTAGCGAGGCTCGACGAAGGAAAGCCGAAGCTGGACCGCCGAATCAGCACCGGCGGTTAGCGAGGCTCAACGAAGGAAAGCCGAAGCTGGACCGCCGAATCAGCACCGTTTCCTAAGGCGTGCGGGTCAGCTGCCGTGGCCGCGCTGGCGTTCCTGGGCGCGGTAGTCGGCGGCGAACTCGGCGACGTGCGCGGGCAATTCACCGGAGGCCACGTCGGCCAGGCTGGTCTGTTCGAGCACCGAACGCATGCTGGCCCGCAGCGCCCGCCACACGTCGGTCAACGCCGCGGTCGGGCCGGTGTAGGGCAGGTCGCCCATGCCGATGTCGCGGACACTGGCCAGCGGCCCGTCGATGCAGCGCAGCACGTCGGCGACGCTGATCTCGGTGGCCGCCCGCGCCAGCTCGTAGCCGCCGTCCCGGCCCCGCTGGCTGCGCACCAGCCGGTCGGTGCGCAAATCGGACAGGATGTCGACGAGGAACTGCGCCGGGATGCCCTGGGCAGCGGCGATGTCGTCGGTCTTGACCAGCGTGCCGGCTTCGGCGGTGGCGAGCTGGACCATCGCCCGCACCGCGTACTCCGCCTTGGCCGACATCCGCATCCTGGGGATTCTGCCATCCGGCGTCACCCCGGCGGCGTCAGCCGATCGCGGCGAGCACCTTTTCGGCGTATTCCGGGCGGCAGACCACCAGATCGGGCAGCAGCGGATCGGACCGGTTGTAGGCCAGCGGCGAGCCGTCGATACGCGAGGTGTGCATGCCGGCGGCGCGGGCCACCGCCACCGGGGCGGCGGAGTCCCACTCGTACTGTCCGCCGGCGTGCACGTAGATGTCGGCGATGCCACCGATGACGGCGGCGACCTTCACCCCGGCCGAGCCCATCGGGACGAGTTCGCCGTCGAGGCGCTCGCACACCGCCTGCGCGATGGCCGGCCGGCGGCTGCGCGACACCGCGATGCGGGGCGCGCCGGCGTGTGCGGGTGGGGCGGGCACCGTCGGGGTGGCCAGCGTGATGCCACGCGCCGGCAGGGCGACGGCGCCGGCGGTCAACTCCCCCTGCTGCCACAGCGCGACGTGCACCGCCCAGTCGTCACGGTCGAGTTCGGAGAATTCCCGGGTGCCGTCCAGCGGGTCAACGATCCACACCCGCTCGGCGTCGAGACGCACCGGGTTGTCCGCGCCCTCCTCGGACAGCACCGCGTCCCCCGGGCGTTCGGCGGCCAGCGCCGCCATCAAGTAGTCGTGAGAGCGCTTGTCGCCGGCCGCCTTCCGCTCGGACTGCTCGGCGTCGGCCAGTTCGGCACGGACCGCCAGCAGCAGGTTTCCGGCGTCGGCGGCAAGCTGGGCGGCCAGCTGATGGTCGTTCATTTGCGGGCGTCGATCGCGTCGATGACCTGGCGGGCCTGTTCGTCGATGCCGTGTTGCGGGGTCAACCGCACGTCCGGGTTGCGCGGCCGCTGATAAGGGCTGTCGATTCCGGTGAAATGGGTGATGAGGCCCGCGCGCGCTTTTGCATACAGCCCCTTGGGGTCTCGCTGCTCGCAGTCTTCCAGCGGGGTGTCGCAGAACACCTCGATGAAGTCGAAGCCGGCGTCGGTGTGCACCTGGCGGGCCAGCTGCCGGTGCTCGATCAGCGGACTGATCGCCGGCACCAGCACGATCTGCCCGGAGTCGGCCAGCAGCGTGGCCACATGCGCCAGCCGGCGCAGGTTCTCGGCGCGGTCGGCCATCGAGAACCCGAGGTCGGCGTTGAGTCCGTGCCGCAGGTTGTCGCCGTCGAGAACGTAAGCGGGCGTTCCGCGTTCGAGCAACAGCTGCTCGACGCGCATGGCCACCGACGACTTGCCGGCACCGGACAGTCCGGTCAACCACACCGTGCGGCCCTTCGACAGCCGATCGGTTGCCGACACCAGCGACTCGTGGCGCACGGTGTTCGGGCTGGCGGCACGACCCGAGACGTCGCGCAGCACCATGCCGGCGGCCACGGTTCCGTTGGTGGCCGCGTCGATGAGGATGAACGATCCGGTGGCGTCGTTGTGGCTGAACTCGTCGAGCATCAGCGGGACCTGGGCACGCAGCGAGACCCGCCCGAGTTCGTTGAGCTTCAACGCGGTCGCTTCCTTGTCCCGGTGCAAGGTGTTGACGTCGAGCCGGTAGTCCAATGCCATCACCTTGCACCGGGTGGTGCGGGTGGTGTGCGTGATGACGTAGTCGTTGCCGGGCTCCAGCGTCGCACCGTCGGCCATCCAGCACACGGTGGCGTCGAAGTCCTGGGCGATGCGCGGCTGGTTGTTGGTGCGGGCGATCATGTCACCGCGGGAGATGTCGATGTCGTCGGTGAGGCTCACCGAGACCGCCATCGGCGGAAACGCTTCGTCCACTTGGCCGTTCGGGCCCTCGATCGCGGCGACCCGGCTCGGCTTGCCCGACGGCAGCACCACCACGTCGTCACCGGGACGGAGCACTCCGCTGGCCACCGTGCCGGCGTAGCTGCGGTGGTCCTGGTGTTCGCGGGTGTGCGGACGGATCACGTACTGCACCGGGAACCGCACGTCGACCAGGTTGCGGTCACCGGCGATGTAGACGTCTTCGAGGTGCGACAGCAGCGCCGGACCCTCGTAGTAGGGCGTCTTGTCGGACTTGGTCACCACATTGTCGCCGAGCAGCGCCGAGATCGGGATGGTCGTCACGTCATGCACGTCCAGCCGGGTCGCGAACGAGTGGAAGTCGTCGCGGATCGCCTCGAATTTCTCGGCGTCCCAGTCGATCAGGTCCATCTTGTTGACCGCCAGCACGATATGCCGGATTCCCAGCAGCGACGCCAGGAAGGTGTGCCGGCGGGACTGCTCCTGCAGGCCGTGCCGCGCGTCGACCAGCACGATCGCCAGCTGGGCGGTCGAGGCGCCGGTCACCATGT
>CAYNJD010000274.1:0-4753 GCA_964397355.1 uncultured Mycobacterium sp.
CGTCCTCGCACACATTCGTGACGTCGTCGGCCTCGACGACGTCGCTGGCGCGCAGCGCCTTCTCGACCTCGCTGGGCGACCCGGTGGCGCCGCTGACCTTGAACATGTCGTCGGATCGGCCGTGGTAGAACAGGAACCCGTCGTCGTCGAGGCGCCCCAGGTCACCGGTGGGGTAGAAGCCGTCGGCGGTGAAGGTCTGCTCGCGGCTGCGGCGGCAGATGCCGCGCAGCATGTGCGGCCCGCGCAGCTGGATCATGCCCACCGTCTCGGCCGGTACCGGGACGCCGGTGTCGGGGTCGACGATCCGAACCTCCATGCCCTCGAACGGTTTACCGCAGCTGCCCCAGGCGGACCGGGGCATGTCGGTGTCGGCGGGATAGCCGCTGTACGGTCCGAACGATTCGGTCATCCCGAACAGATTGGCGCGTGCGCCTGGCTGGGCGCGCAGCTGCGGCGGCAGCAGTGCTTCCAGGCTGCCGGGTTGCAGCGCCGACAGGTCGGCGTCGCCGCGGTGGCGTGCCAGCGTCTCGGCTTGGTCGGGCCAGCCGCGAAACAACGTGACCCGTTCGGATTCCAGCAGTTTCAGGGTCGTCTCCGGTGTCGGGATCTGCTCGGTGACCAACGTCGCACCCGCCAGCAGCGCCGACAACACGCCGCCGCCGAAGCCACCGACCCAGAAGAACGGCATCGGCAGGTACAGCCGGGTGCCGGCGTGGATGCAGCGGGCGGCCAGACCGGCCCGAACGGCGCCCAGTGCGTTGCCGTGCGAGTGCAGCACCCCTTTCGGCGGGCCGCTGCTGCCGGAGGTGAACATGATCACCAGCGGGTCGGAGGGCGTGACGGCCGCGGCGAGTGCGTCGACGATCCGGGCGGGTGCGGCACCCGCGGTGACGGAAGCCAACTGTTCGACATCCCAAATCTGTTGCAGAGCGGGGAGAGTCGAAGTATTCACTTCCAGTCCGTCGAGGTAACGTCGGCCACGGAATTCGTCGACGCTCACCAAGAATTGCACCGCCGCGACGCGAAGCTGGGCGACCAGCTCCGGCGGGGTCAACAGTGTGCTCAGCGGCACCAGCACCGCGCCGATGCGGGTCAGGGCTATCGCCGTGCGCACCCACTCGACGCCGTTGGGCATGATCAGCCCCACTCGGGTGCCCTTCCCGACACCGGCCTGGACGAAGACCGCTGCCAGCTCACGAGACGATGTGTCGAGTTCGGCGTAGCTGAGCCGGGTGCTCGGATCGATCACGGCGGGCTTGTCGGGCTGCGAGCCGGCACGGGAGCAGACCAGGGCGTCGATGGTGGCGGAGTCAGACATCGAAGACCTCGGCCAGCCGGTGCCGGTCGACTTTGCCACTGGTCAGCAGTGGGAGCTCGGCGGCCGGGACCGTGGCAAAGCGGCGCGGGATCTTGTAGGCCGACAGTTCCGGCTTGAGAAGCTCCGGCAGCGATCCCAGATCCAGGTCCTGCTGCACGACGACCGCCGCCACCAGCTGTCCGCGATCGGGGTCGGGAATGCCGATCACGTGGGCGACGGCCCCGCCGGTCACCTTGGCGATGGCGCGTTCCACCTCGATCGGTGACACGGTGACGCCGGCTGTCTTGATCACCGCGTCACGTCGGCCCTGGTAGTAGTAGAAGCCGTCGGCGTCGGTGCGCACCAGGTCCCCGGTGGCGAACCAGCCGTCGGCGTCGAAACATTCCTCGCGGCTGCGCTTGTGATAGCGCTGCATCAGGTGGCGTCCGCGCACCATCAGCTCACCGTCGCGGACTCGGCACTCGAACCCGGGCGCGGGCCGGCCGAAACTGCCGCGCCGATGCTCGGCCTGATCGCTGTCGTCCTCGCTGAGCAGCACCGGGCCACCGGTCTCGGTCATACCCAACATCTGGTGTCGCAACTGGGGATCCGCGGGTCGCGCATCGGGGGCCATGAGCGGATACAGGTTGCCCCGGCGCAGCGTGGACAGGTCACGGCGGGGCAGGCTCGGGTGGCGCGCCAGGGCCGTTATCCCGCTGACGAAACCATTGGTCATCGTGGGCTTTTCGGCCTCGATCAGGTCCAGCGTGGCGCCCGGGTCGGTGGCGTTGGAGCACAGTAGTGTCGATCCTGCCAGCAGGCTGGCCAGCAGCGCGAACGCGAATCCCCCGATCCAGAAGAACGGCGAGTTGCAGAACAGGATGTCGGCGGCGGTCAGTCGCCGGATGTCGTTCAGATTGCGCTGGTGTCCCAACAGGCCGGCGTGGGTATGGATCACGCCTTTGGGCATCCCGGAGGATCCCGAGGTGTAGATGATGCACAGCGGATCGCTGCCGTCGACATCGGTCTCCAGGGCTTCGAGGATGTCCGGAGCCTCGCCACCGGCATCGGCATCGAAGACCACCCGGCGCAGCTGCGGGGCATGGACGCTGAATACGGACTCATTGAAGTCGAGCCCGACCTCCAGCGCCTCGGTGAGCCGCTGCCGGTAGTCATGAGACCGGTAGGACTCGCCGGCCAGCAGGATCTGGGCATCGCTGTGGGCCAGTTGGCGGCGCAGCTCCGGGGCGGTGGCGAAGGTGGGGAACGGAATCACCACCGCACCGATACGTGCGGCGGCCAGCGCGCCGACCAGGAACGACACGCCATTGGGGTACAGCAGTCCGATGTGACTGCCGCGGCCGGCCCCGAGCGCGAGCAGCCGGCCCGCCAGCTGGGCGGATCGCCGCTCCGCCTCGATGTAACTGATGCGTTCGGTGTCGCAGATCAGCAGCGGATGAGACCCGCGCGAACGAGCTTGTGCGCGCAGGATTTCCGGCAGCGTGTCACCGGACATGCCGTGCCTGTGCGCCGATCAGCGCCCGCACCGCATTGAGGTCGGCCTTGCCCGACGGGGTCCGCGGCAGGGCGTCGACGATCGTGATGTCGGTGGGAATCTCGTAGCGGGCCAGTCGGGTACTCAGGAAATCGGCCAGTGTCTCGGCATCGGTGACGGCTCCGGAGTGCAGCTCGACCGCGGCCACCGGTGTCTGACCGAGGCGATCGTCGCTGCGTCCCACCACGGCGGCGCCCTTCACCGCCGGGTGGGCCTCCAGGGCGACCCGCACATCGTCGGGCATCACCTTGAAACCACCGCGGATGATGGCCTGATCCGCCCGGCCGAGGATCCACAAGAATCCGTCGACGTCGATGCGGGCCAGGTCGGTGGTGCGCATCCAGTCCGCGTCTGGGCCGAGTTGGCCCGGCTTGACCTCCAACAAGCCGGGCTTGTCGGGGCCGACTGGGACGCCGTCGTCACCGACAACCCGCAGTTGTGCTCCCTGAGTTGCCCGTCCGACGCTGCCGCGCTTGTCCTGCCAGAACCGCTGGTAGTCGCCCAGGGTCCAGCCGGCTACTCCGCCACCGAATTCGGTTGCCGCATAGGAGGTGAGCACCGGGATGCCGAATTTGGCGGTGAAGGCGTCGGAGTCGTCGGCCGACAGCGGAGCCGTGCCCGAGGTGACAGCACGGATACTGGATAAGTCCTCACGGGTCAGGTCTGAGTGCAGCACCATCCGCAGCGCGGTCGGGACCAGCGACACCGCGCGCGGCCGATACTTGCGCACCGCCTCGGCCCAGCCCGTCAGCTCGAAGCGGTCCAGCAGCACGAATGGCCGTGCCTCGGCGACACACTGCAGTACCCGGAACACTCCGCCGATGTGTACCAGCGGTGAATTGACGATCGCCACACCGCCGCGCAACTGGGTCGGTGCCGGTGCCCGGGCGGGATCGGGGCCGATCACGCTGTGCGCCAGCATGTCGTAGGTCAGGTCGATGCGTTTCGGGGCGCCGGTCGTCCCGCTGGTCAGCATCCACACCGCCACGCCGGGACGGCCCGCATCCGAACCGGCCTCGGTGGCCGCGGTGACCTGTGGCTCACCGGTGAGGTCGGAGACCGACACCGTCGTGGTGCGCGGTGTCGGCGCGACCAGGGCGGTCAGATCCTCGGGTTCGCCGATGAGTACCGGCAGTTCGAGCGCGGCGATGTCCGCGCGGGTGCGTTCGTCGCCGCGGGACGGGTTGATCACCACCACGCAGCCGCCACCGAGCAGCACGCCGAGCAGCGCGGCCAGCTGCGGGGGACGGTTGCGCAGCAGGATTCCGACTCTTCGGCCGGCGGTCAGTGCCGCGATGCGCCGGGCCATGACGGCGACCTGAGACCAGGAGTGCCATTGGCCGGCGTATTCGAACGCGCGCGCGTCGGGCTGCAGGTCGAGGACCGCGGCGATACGTTCGGTGAGCGGATGCGCCATCAGCGGATCCGCGGCGGGGCGGCAGGGTGGGGTGGTTGGGCGTCGAGTTCGGCTTTGCCGAGCGGGTTTCCCAGCCGGGTGTAGATCAGTCCCTGTTCCAGGGCGGCTCGGTAGGGCTTGTCCAGCGATTCCCAGATCGCCTTCACCGTGCCCTGGGTCGCCGACGGCGGCTTGGCCGCGATGGCGGCCGCGATCTCGTGTGCCCGCCCCCAGAGTTGTTCGGGTGCCACGATCTCTGACACCAGGCCGATGCGCAGCGCGGTGTCGGCGCCGACTCGTTCGTCGTTGCCCATCAACGCGATCCGCAACGTTTCGCCCAGACCGATCCGGCGCATCAGTCCGATCGGTTCCAGTGCGCAGACCAGTCCGGCGGACACGTGCGAGTCGAAGAACGTCGCGTCGGCCGCACAGATCACCACCTCGGCTACGTTGACGAAGAAGAACGCCCCCGCGGAGCACATCCCCTGCACCCCGCACATCACCG
>CAYNJD010000275.1:0-4741 GCA_964397355.1 uncultured Mycobacterium sp.
GCCGCGCTGGGCGAGACCGCGCCCGCAGCTGCGGTCATTCAGCGAGTCGGCCCGGTGGGTGCGGGGCGCGGCCCGCGCGGCGCGCTCGTCGTCGACCTCACGTCGCTGTGGGCCGGGCCGCTGTGCGGGCAGCTGCTGGCGCAGGCCGGCGCCACGGTGGTCAAGGTGGAAAGCCCGTCGCGCCCGGACGGCACCCGCGGCTCGGAGTTCTTCGACTGGATGAACGGCGGAAAGCTGTCCTGCGCCCTCGATTTCGACCGCGACGCCGCGGTGCTGGCCCAGCTGCTGGCCGCCGCCGACGTGGTGTTGGAGGGTTCGCGGCCGGCCGCGCTGGCCCGCCGTGGGCTGGGGCCGTTCGACGTGGCGGGCCGGCCCGGGCGGGTGTGGCTGCAGATCACCGGGCACGGGTCGCAGTTCCCCGGGTTCGGTGACGATGCGGCGGTGGCCGGCGGGCTGGTGGGTTTCGGCGCCGGTGGCGCCCCGGTGTTCTGCGGCGACGCCATCGCCGATCCGCTGACCGGGATCGAGGCCGCCGCCGCGGTGGTGGATTCACTGGCCCGCGGCGGCGGTGAGGTCATCACGTTCTCGCTGGCCGCGGTCGCCGCCGGCTACGCCGCACTACCGCTGCATGCCGGTGGTGAGTGCGAGGCGCTGCCGCCGCCGTGCCCGCGCATCGAGACCGCCGGGCCGGCGCTGGGGGCCGACAACGCGCGGGTCGCTGCGCTGGCGAATGCGGCGGCGCGGTGCTGATCCAGCGGGCCGCGCTACTGGACGGGGCGACGGTCGACATCCGGCTCGGCGACACCATCACCGAGGTCGCGCCCCGGTTGGCGGCGCACCGCGGCGAAGACGTGCTCGATGCGCGTGGCGCCACGGTGATTCCCGGCCTGCACGACCACCACCTGCATCTGCGGTCGGCGGCCGCGGCGCTGGAGTCGGTGTGCCTGGGCCCGCCGCAGGTGCACACGCTCGACGAGCTGGGGGCCGCGCTGGTCGCGGCGGAGGCCGATCGGGACGGCTGGGTGCGCGGCTACGGCTACCACGAATCGGTCGCCGGAGAACTCAATGCCGCCCTGCTCGACCGGTATTGCCCCGAGGTGCCGGTGCGGGTGGCGCACCGCAGCGGCGCGCTGTGGGTGCTCAACTCCGCCGGCCTGGCCCGCACCGGGATGACCGACCACCCCGACGGCCGGCTGCTGCGCGCGCACGGCGACCCCGCGCCCCGGCTGCCGCAGCGCGAGCCCTCGCTGACGCGGCTGAGCCGGCAGCTGGCGGCCCGCGGGGTCACCGGGATCACCGACGCCACCCCGGGCCACACCGGCGCGGACATCGCCGCGTTCGCCGCCGCCCGCCGCGGCGGCGCGTTGCCGCAGCGGCTGCACTGCATGGCGCCCGCCGGCACCGGGGCGGCGTTCGGGGTCACGCTAGGGCCGGCCAAAATCATTCTCGACGACGCCGGCCTGGATCTGGAAGCGCTGTCGAAAACACTGTGCGACAACCACACTCAAGATCACGGTGTGGCGCTGCACTGTGTCACCGATGCCCAGCTCACCGTGGCGATCGCGGCATGGCAGACCGCCGGGGCGCACCCCGACGACCGCATCGAGCACGCCGCGGTGGTGCCCGACGATCGGCTGGCCGACCTCGCCGCGCTCGGGATCACCGTGGTCACCCAGCCCAACTTCATCGCCGAACGCGGCGACGACTACCGCTTCGAGATCGAGCCCGACCGGCACCACGAACTGTGGCGGCTGGCATCGTTGCGCGACAACGGCATCCCGGTGGCACTGTCCACCGACACGCCCTTCGGCGACGGCGACCCCTGGGCGGTGATGCGTGCCGCGGTGCAGCGCAGCACGCCCAGCGGTGCCGTACTGGGCGCGGCCGAGCGGATCTCGGCTCGCGACGCGCTGGCGATGTTCACCGGCCGGGCGGACCGGCCCGCCACACCGCGCACCATCGCGCCCGGTGAGCCCGGGGACCTGTGCGTGCTGGCCGGTGACCCGAGGGTCCTCGATGCCACGTTGGTCGCGGTGACCATCGTCGCCGGCGCCGTGGTGTACGAGCACCGCACCGATCGGTAGCCTATCTAGATAGTTCGAGAATCGGAGGCATGGATGACGCGTACGGACAGTGACAGCTGGGACCTGGCCAGCAGCGTGGGGGCGACCGCGACCATGGTGGCGGCACAGCGCGCGCTGGCCACGACCGGCCCGGACAAGCTGATCAACGACCCGTTCGCCGCGCCGCTGGTGCGTGCGGTCGGCATCGACTTCTTCACCCGCATGGTCGACGGCGAGGTGACGTTCCCCGAGAGCGAGGATTTCGACGCTGCCCGGATGGGCCACGGCATGGGGGTGCGGACCCGGTTCTTCGACGAGCACTTCCTGGCGGCCACCCAGAGCGGTATCCGCCAGGCCGTCATCCTGGCCGCCGGCCTGGACTCGCGCGCTTACCGGCTGGACTGGCCGGCGGGCACCGTGGTCTATGAGGTCGACATGCCGCAGGTGATCGACTTCAAGTCCAACACGCTGGCCGACCTGGGGGCCGAGCCCACCGCGGAGCGCCGCACCGTGGCCGTCGACCTGCGCGAGGACTGGCCGGCCGCGTTGCGGGCCGCCGGATTCGACCCGGCCGCTCCCACGGTGTGGAGCGCCGAGGGACTGCTGATCTATCTGCAGCCTGACGCCCAGGACGCGCTGTTCGACACCATCACCGCGCTCAGCGCACCGGGCAGCAGACTGGCCTGCGAATTCATCCGGGACACCTCGGTGTTCTCCAGCCCGGAGTGGCGCGAGCACCGGGAGAAGCTGCAGTCCGTCGGTTGCGACGTGGATTTCGGCGAGCTGATCTACCACGGCGAGCGCAGCCACATCGTCGAGTACCTGAGCGGGGCCGGCTGGACGGTATCCGGCAGGCAGGTCACCGAGCTCTACGCCGACGCCGGCCTGGAGTACGGCGACGATCCGCTGGCGGTGGCGTTCGGTGATCTGACCTATCTGAGTGCGGCGTTGCCGCAGTGATGGTTTAAAGGTTTAAAGGCCCAGGGACGCGAAGAACTCCTGAGCGCCCAGCCACAGCTCGTCGCCGCCGAACAGGTCCGTCGCCGCTCCGGTGGCCGTGGCGTCGCCCACCAGCGCGCTGATCGGGTTACCGGTACCGTCCCAACCCAACGCCTGCGCGATGGTGTGCGACATCTGGATCAGCGAGCCCCACGGCCCCACGTCGGTTCCGGAGATCGGGAACGGGGGCACCGAGACGCAGCCCACGAACGGCAGCGACGTGCACACGTCGGCACCTACGCCCCCGAACAGTGCCCCGCCGGGACTGAGCAGCCCGCCCAGGTCGACGCTGACCGACCGGATCGTTCCGATCGGCAGGTCGGGCAGCATCGGCACGAGCAGGTCCGTGAGGTCGACTGTTCCGTAGCCATTGAGCCACCCATCGGTCATGTGGGCGGGAATGTTGACGAGGTCGTTCCAGACCCCCGGCCAGTCACCGTCGCGGATCGCGCCGATCATCGAACTGAGGCTGTCGCGCAACTCCAGCCACGGGCCCACAAGCGCACCCACCTCGCCCCACAGCCAGCCGCTGACCGGAGACGCGGTGAAGTCCACCAGCCAGTTCAGAAACTTGTCATCGGCCGGCACCAGGGCCGCAAGGGTCGCGAATGCGAGCCGGTGGGTGGTGTCCAACAGATCGGTGTCGGCTTCGAACGGGACGGTGACACCCGTGACCAGGTTGCTCCACAGCTGCCCGAAAATGTGCCAGATGTCGGCGGGGTTGCCGACGAAGTCCTGCAGGAAGCCGACCTGGTTGACGACCACCTGCTGCAGGACCGGGATCGGCGGTGTGACCAGTTCGGTGCCGAGGGCGGTGACATTGGTGAACGCGCGGTCGAGGACGTCGGCCCACAGTGAGAAGAAGTCGCCGTCGGCGGCGAGTTGCACCGCGGGCGACTCGATCTGCGGCGGAGCGGTGGCTGGGGCGGCGGTGATCAAGCCGGCCCCGATGGCTGCTGCACCGACGGTGACGAGCGGGCGGGTGGCGAGTTCCATGACCCCTCCTGGGAACCGGCCTTATCCTGTGCTGGGCATGACGAACCCATTGACCGTACCCCAGAGGTAGCCAAGAGCACGGGGCTTCGGGCTCCCAGTTGTGCCGGGCCGTGGTGATGATCACCATCACGTCGCTGAAGATGGCGGGGCCCGCCCAGCGGTAGCAAGGACCGCAGATCGGCGTCAGGGCCGGCGTGGTGCCCCCACTAGGACTCGAACCTAGGACCTGCGGATTAAAAGTCCGTAGCTCTACCAACTGAGCTATAGGGGCCGTGCCGGAACAGGATACTGCCTCCCCGATCGGGGCTGCGTTTGAGGATTCGGCCCGCCGTGCCCTAAGCTAGCGTGGCTCCCAACGGACCACGTTGCGAGTCCCCGGAGAGATTCGGTTCTGGCCCCCTTCGTCTAGCGGCCTAGGACGCCGCCCTTTCAAGGCGGTAGCGCGGGTTCGAATCCCGTAGGGGGTACTCGCACCGCGGTGGCGCGGAGCGAACAGCAAGGCCCTGTGGCGCAGTTGGTTAGCGCGCCGCCCTGTCACGGCGGAGGTCGCGGGTTCAAGTCCCGTCAGGGTCGCTTTACGCGGCGAGGCATACGTGCCTTCCGGCCAGGTAGCTCAGTTGGTACGAGCGTCCGCCTGAAAAGCGGAAGGTCGCCGGTTCGATCCCGGCCCTGGCCACCACGAT
>CAYNJD010000276.1:0-2116 GCA_964397355.1 uncultured Mycobacterium sp.
ACGCTGGGACCGCCGTGGGATGCCCCGAGACGGGCATCACACGCGGTAACGTTTGATTTGGCACGGACTCCACTGACCTCTAACATTAAGAGCAATTTAAGAGCATGTGGCCCGTGGCTGCGGGGGCAGCATCGCGTCGGCGGGTATCGGAACCCCGCTACCATCGCTGAGATCCCGGGCCCGCGCGACGAACCACCAGCGTGGCCAGACGCGCTCGGCAGCCGATGAGAACAGAAGTTCGCGACAGGAGATTTTGAATGGCCCCGGTAACACAGGCCGCCTACCACAACCCCTTCATCAAGGACGGCAAGATCCGGTTCCCGGACAACGCCAACCTGGTGAAGACCGTCGAGCGCTGGGCGGCGCTGCGCGGCGACAAGCTGGCCTACCGGTTCCTGGACTACTCCACCGAGCGTGACGGCCTGGCCCGCGACATCTCCTGGGCGGACTTCGGCGCCCGCAACCGTGCGGTGGCCGCCCGGCTGCAGCAGGTCACCCAGCCCGGCGACCGGGTGGCGATCCTGTGCTCGCAGAACCTGGACTATCTGGTGTCGTTCTTCGGGATCATGTACTCCGGCCGCATCGCGGTGCCGCTGTTCGACCCGGGCGAGCCGGGGCATGTGGGCCGGCTGCACGCGGTGCTCGACGACTGCACCCCCTCGGCGGTGCTGACCACCAGCGATTCGGCGGAGGGCGTGCGCAAGTTCTTCCGCAGCCGCCCGGCCAACGCCCGCCCGCGCGTCATCGCCGTCGACGCGGTGCCGGCCGAGGTGGGATCGACCTGGGTGATGCCCGAAGCCGACCGTGACAGCATCGCCTACCTGCAATACACCTCCGGCTCCACCCGCACCCCGACCGGGGTGAAGATCACCCAGCTGAACCTGCCCACCAACGTCGTGCAGCTACTGGACGCGCTCAAGGGCCGCGAGGGCGACCGCGGCGTCACCTGGCTGCCGTTCTTCCATGACATGGGCCTGGTCACCATCCTGCTGTCGTGCGTGCTGGGCCAGCAGTTCACCTTCATGACCCCGGCGGCGTTCGTCCGTCGGCCCTACCGGTGGATCAAGGAGATGGCCCGCAAGGAGGGCGAGACCGGTGAGTGCTTCTCGGTCGCCCCGAACTTCGCGTTCGAGCACGCCGCGGCCCGCGGCCTGCCCAAGGAGGGCGACCCGCCGCTGGACCTGAGCAATGTCCGGGCCATCCTCAACGGCAGTGAGCCGGTGTCAGCGGCCTCGGTGCGCAAGTTCAACGAGGCGTTCGCGCCGTTCGGGTTCCGCGAGGAGGCCATCAAGCCGTCCTACGGGCTGGCCGAGGCCACGCTGTTCGTGTCCACCACCCCGCCCGATGAGGGTCCGCGCATCATCCACGTCGACCGCGAGGAGCTCAACAACGGCAACCGGTTCGTCGAGGTGCCGCCGGACGCCCCCAACGCGGTCAGCCAGGCCTCGGCCGGCCGGGTCAGCGTCGACCAGTGGGCGGTGATCGTCGACTACGAGACCGGCGCCGAACTGCCCGACGGCCGCATCGGTGAGATCTGGTTGCAGGGCAACAACATGGGTGTCGGCTACTGGAACCGCGACCAGGAGACCGCCGACGTCTTCCGCAACGTGCTCAAGTCGCGGTTGAGCCCCGAAGAGTCGCACGCCGAGGGCTCCGACGAGAACGGCTTCTGGGTGCGTACCGGCGACTACGGCACCTACTACAAGGACGACCTCTACATCACCGGCCGAGTCAAGGACCTGGTGATCGTGGACGGCCGCAATCACTACCCGCAGGACCTGGAGTACTCCGCGCAGGAGGCCAGCCGCGCGTTGCGGGCCGGCTACGTCGCGGCGTTCTCGGTGCCGGCCAACCAGCTGCCGCAGTCGGCGTTCGACAACCCGCACTCCGGGCTGAAGTTCGACCCGGAGGACTCCTCCGAGCAGCTGGTGATCGTCGCCGAGCGCGCCCCGGGGGCCCACAAGCTGGAGTACCAGCCCATCGCCGACGACATCCGCGCGGCGATCGCGGTGCGTCACGGCGTGACGGTGCGTGATGTGCTGCTGGTGTCGGCGGGCACCGTGCCGCGCACCTCCAGCGGCAAGATCGGCCGGCGCGCTTGCCGATCCGCCTACCT
>CAYNJD010000276.1:2216-4738 GCA_964397355.1 uncultured Mycobacterium sp.
CGCACCGACCTGACCGTCGCCGACATGCGGGCCTGGCTGCGCAACTGGGTGGCCAACGCCACCGCGCAGCCTCCGGAGAAGATCAACGAGACCGCCCCGCTGATCGAGCTGGGGCTGTCCTCGCGTGACGCGGTGGCCATGGCGTCCGACATCGAGGACTTCACCGGGGTGACGCTGTCGGCGACGGTGGCTTTCCGTCACCCCACCATCGAGGCGCTGGCCACGGTGATCATCGAGGGCGAGCCGGTGGTGGTCGACGACTCGGCGGGCGAGGACTGGTCGCGGGAGGCCGACGTCGCCGACATCGCGGTGGTCGGGCTGGCCACCCGCTTCCCGGGCGACATGAACACCCCGGACGAGACCTGGCGCAAGCTGCTCGACGGGTTCGACGCCATCACCGACCTGCCGGAGGGCCGCTGGAGCGAGTTCCTGTCCGAGCCGCGGATCGCCGAGCGGGTCGCCAAGGCGCGCACCCGCGGCGGGTATCTGTCCGACATCAAGGGTTTCGACGCCGAGTTCTTCGCGCTGTCGAAGATGGAAGCCGACAACATCGATCCGCAGCAGCGGATGGCGCTCGAATTGACTTGGGAGGCACTGGAACACGCCCGCATCCCGGCGTCGGCACTGCGCGGCGAGGCGGTCGGGGTCTACCTGGGCTCGTCGAACGCCGACTACCAGAACCTGGCGCTGTCAGATCCGAGCGTCACCCACCCGTATGCCATCACCGGCAACTCCAGTTCGATCATCGCCAACCGGGTCAGCTACTTCTACGACTTCCGCGGGCCGTCGGTGACCGTCGACACCGCGTGCTCGTCGTCGCTGGTGGCGGTGCACCAGGGCGTGCAGGCGCTGCGCAACGGCGAGGCCGACGTGGTGGTGGCCGGCGGTGTCAACGCGCTGATCACCCCGCTGGTGACGGTCGGCTTCGACGAGGTCGGCGGCGTATTGTCACCCGATGGCCGGATCAAGTCGTTCTCATCCGACGCCGACGGCTACGCGCGCTCGGAGGGCGGCGGCGCGCTGGTGCTCAAGCGGGTCGACGACGCGCGCCGCGACGGCGACCAGATCCTGGCGGTGATCGCCGGGTCCGCGGTCAACCACGACGGCCGCTCCAACGGCCTGCTGGCGCCCAACCCGGATGCGCAGGCCGCGGTGCTGCGCAAGGCCTACAAGAACGCCGGCATCGACCCGCGCACCGTCGACTACATCGAGGCGCACGGCACCGGCACCATCCTGGGTGACCCGATCGAGGCCGAGGCGCTGGGCCGGGTGGTCGGCCGCGGCCGCGCCGCCGACAAGCCCGCACTGCTGGGCGCGGTGAAATCCAATCTGGGGCACCTGGAGTCGGCGGCGGGAGCGGCCAGCCTGGCCAAGATGGTGCTCGCGCTGCAGCACGACAAGATTCCGCCGTCGATCAACTACGCCGGGCCCAACCCCTACATCGACTTCGCCGCCACCCGGTTGAAGGTGGCCGACACCGCCACCGACTGGCCGCGCTACGGCGGCTACGCGGTGGCCGGGGTGTCCGGCTTCGGGTTCGGCGGGGCCAACGCCCACCTGGTGCTGCGCGAGGTGCTGCCCCGCGACGTCATCGAACGCGAGCCGGAACCGGAAGCCCCTGTCGCGGTGGAGGATCCGGTCATCGAGCACGAGGCACCGCGCTTCGACGAGTACGGCGAGTTCATCGTGCCCGAGGGGGCCGAGCCCGAATACGAGCTGCCCGGGCTCACCGAGGAGGCGCAGCGGCTCAAGGAGGCCGCACTGGCCGAGCTGGCCGCCCGTGAACCGGCGAAGCCGCTTATCCCGCTGGCGATCTCGGCATTTCTGACCTCCCGTAAGAAGGCCGCGGCCGCCGAGCTGGCCGACTGGATCGACAGCGACGAGGGCCGGGCCACGCCGCTGGAGTCGATCGGCCGGGCACTGTCGCGGCGCAACCACGGCCGCTCCCGCGCGGTGGTGCTGGCCCACGACCACGACGAGGCCGTCGCCGGCCTGCGGGCGGTCGCCGAGGGCAAATCCAAGCCCAACATCTACTCCGCCGACGGCCCGGTGACCAACGGGCCGGTGTGGGTGCTGGCCGGATTCGGTGCGCAGCACCGCAAGATGGGCAAGGAGCTCTATCTGCGCGACGCGGTCTTCGCCGAGTGGATCGACAAGGTGGATGCGCTGATTCAGGACGAGCGCGGCATCTCGATCCTGGAGATGATCCTCGACGACGCGGTGGACTACACCGGCGACACCGTCGAGTATCCGATCGAAGCGGTCCAGCTGGTGATCTTCGCGATCCAGATCGCGCTCGGCGAGCTGCTTCGCGCCCACGGCGCCACCCCGGCGGCGATGATCGGCCAGTCGCTGGGCGAGCCCGGCGCGGCCTACTTCGCCGGCGGGCTGTCGCTGCGCGATACCGTGCGGATCATCGTGCCGCGCGCCCGGCTGATGGGCGAGGGCGAGGCGATGCTGTTCGGCGAGTACATCCGGCTGATGGCGCTGGTGGAGTACTCCGCCGAGGAGATCAAGACCGT
>CAYNJD010000277.1:0-4735 GCA_964397355.1 uncultured Mycobacterium sp.
CTGCTGTTTCTGGGCACCGTGGCCCTCACGCTGGCCGGTATCGACACCGCGACGGCGTTCGGCGGCATGGGCGCCAGCCGGGAGATCACCATCGCGGCGTTGGTGGAGCCGACGATCCTGCTCGCGGTGTTCGCGCTGTCGATCCCGGCGGGCTCGGCCAATCTGGGTGCCATCGTCGGCAACACCATCGAGCACCCGGGCCAGGTGATCTCGCTGGCCAGCGCATTGGCGTTCGTCGCGCTGGTGATCGTCATCGTCGCCGAGACGGGCCGGCTGCCGGTGGACAATCCGGCCACCCATCTGGAGCTGACGATGGTGCACGAGGCCATGGTGCTGGAGTACGCCGGCCCCAAGCTGGCCCTGGTGGAGTGGGCGGGCGGCATGCGGCTGACGGTGCTGCTGGCGCTGCTGGCGAACCTGTTCTTCCCGTGGGGGGTCGCCGGGGCGGATCCGAGCGTGATCGACCTGGCGGTGGGCGCCGGCGCGATCGCGCTCAAGGTGGGTGTGCTGGCGGCCGGTCTGGCCGCCGTCGAGGTGTTCATCGCCAAACTGCGACTGTTCCGGGTGCCCGAGTTGCTGGCCGGCTCCTTCCTGTTGGCGCTGCTGGCGGTGACCGCGGCGAACTTCTTCACGGGTGCGGGCGGATGACCTACGTCAACATGCTGGATCTGGCCGCCGGTGGGGTGCTGCTCGCCGCGGTGCTGGCCGTCTGGCGCCGGGACCTGTCGGCGATCGTGCGGCGACTGCTCGTCGCCCAGGGCGCCGCGCTGGCCGCCATCCCGGTGATTCGCGGTGTGCACGACCATGATCGGGCACTGATCGCGGTGGGCGTCGCGGTGTTGCTGGTGCGCGCGGTCGTGCTGCCGTGGCTGTTGGCCCGCGCGCTCGGCGCCGAGCGGCAGGAGCGCCGCGAGACCGCCCCGCTGGTCAGCACCGCGGCGTCGCTGCTGGTGGTCACCGCCCTGGTGGTCGCGGCGTTCGTGATCGCGCAGCCCGTGGTCGACCTGCAGCGCAGTACCGCGACCAACGCCGCCCCGGCGGCCATCGCCGCCGTGCTGATCGCGCTGTTCATGATGGCCACCCGCCGGCATGCCATCTCGCAGGCGGTCGGTCTGCTGATGCTGGACAACGGGATCGCCGCCACCGCGTTCCTGCTGACCGCCGGGGTCCCGCTGATCGTCGAACTCGGCGCGTCGCTGGACGTGCTGTTCGTGTTGATCGTGCTCGGTGTGCTGACCGGACATCTGCGCAACGCGTTCGGCGGGGTGGACCTGGACCTGTTGCGGGAGCTGCGGGACTGATGACGACGCTGATCCTGCTTCCGTTGCTGGCACCCGTTGCGGCATCACTGTGCTGCCTTGCCCTCGGCTGGCGTCGGCTCAGCTCGGCGGCCACGCTGGCGTCGGCGTTGACGATCCTCGGTTGTGGTGTCGCCCTGAGTTTTCGGGTCGGCGACCGGACACAGCTGACGCTGTCGGGCCTGCTGCGCGCCGACGCGCTGTCGGTGACCATGCTGATCGTGATCGGTGTGGTCGGCAGCCTGGCCACCTGGGCGAGCATCGGCTACCTCGACGGCGAGCTGGCCCGCGGCCACACCGATGCCCGTGGCGCGCGGTTGTACGGCGTGCTCACCCCGGCGTTCCTGGCGGCGATGGCTCTTGCGGTGTCGGCCAACAACATCGGCGTGGTGTGGGTCGCCGTGGAGGCCACCACGGTGGTCACCGCGTTCCTGGTCGGGCATCACCGCAGCCGTGCTGCGCTGGAGGCCACCTGGAAGTACGTCATGGTGTGCTCGGTCGGCATCACCATCGCGTTCCTGGGCACCGTGTTGCTGCACTTCGCGGCTCGTCACGCCGGTGCCGGCGCCGAGGACGCGCTGCAACTCGACGTCCTGATGGCCCACGCCGGCGCACTGGACCCGGCGGTGACCCGGTTGGCCGGTGCGCTGTTGCTGATCGGCTACGGCGCGAAGATGGGCCTGGCACCGTTTCACACCTGGCTGGCCGACGCGCACAGCCAGGCCCCGGCACCGGTCTCGGCGTTGATGAGCGGGGTGCTGCTGTCGGTCGCGTTCTCGGTGCTGATCCGGATCAAGCCGATCATCGACGCCGCGACGGGTCCGGCCTTTCTGCGGGCCGCGCTGCTGGCCGCCGGGTTGGCGACGTTGCTGATCGCCGCGCTGCTGCTGACCGTCACGGGCGATCTCAAACGGATGCTGGCCTATTCGTCGATGGAGACGATGGGCCTGCTCGCGATCGCCGCGGCGGCGGGCACCCGGTTGGCGATCGCCGCGCTGCTGCTGCACGTACTGGCGCACGGCGTCGGCAAGACGGTGTTGTTCCTGGCCGGCGGGCAGTTGCAGACCGCCCACGGTACGACGGCGATCAGCGAGATCACCGCGGTACTGTCCAGGTCACGACTGGTCGGCGGCGCGTTCGCGGTCGGGATGGTGGTGCTGCTCGGCCTGCCGCCGTTCGCGATGTTCGCCAGCGAGTTGGCGATCGCGACCTCACTGGCCGATGCCCGGTTGGCGTGGGCGCTGGGCCTGGCGCTGGTGGCGCTACTGGTGGCGTTCGCCGCGCTGATCGCGAACTCCGGCCGGATGCTGCTGGGGGCGCCGGCCGCCGACAGCCCGGCGATCCGGGTAACGGTGAGCGTGGCTGCCGCGCTGGTCGCCGGGGTGCTGATCTCGTTCGCGCTGGGCGTGACCGCGGGTCCGTTCGCCGAGTTGTTCACCACCGCCGCAACCCAACTCGGGGCGCCGTGATGGGCGCGGTCACACAGCGGCGGGCGGTATCGGAGACCGAGCTGCCCGACGCCGCCGCGACGCTGCTGGGCGACGGGTTCCGGCTCGCCCTGGTGGCCGCCCACGACGACGGCGACAGGCTGCGCGTGGTGTATCTGTTCCTCGCGGGCCGGCCGGACCGTCGCACCGAGCTGACCCTGACCGTTCCGGCCACCGACCCGGCCGTTCCCTCGCTGGCCCGACTGTCGTTTCCGGCCGGCCGATTCGAGCGGGAGATGCTGGACCTGTACGGGATCACCCCGGTCGGCCATCCGCAGCCGCGCCGCCTGGTGCGCCATGCCCACTGGCCGGCCGATTGGCACCCGATGCGCAACGACGCCGGCCCGCCGCCGGAATTCGTTGCGGCGGGCGGCTTTCCGTTCCTCACCGTTGACGGGGCCGGGGTCTATGAGATCCCGGTCGGGCCGGTGCACGCCGGCCTGATCGAGCCGGGACACTTCCGCTTCTCGGTGGTCGGGGAATCGGTGCTGCGACTCAAGGCGCGGCTGTGGTTCGTGCATCGCGGAATCGAGCGGCTGTTTCACGGCCGGGCCGCCACCGACGGCGTCGAACTCGCCGAGCGCATCAGCGGTGACACCTCCGCCGGGCACACGCTGGCACACAGCCTGGCCGTCGAGGATGCGCTCGGCGTCGAACTGCCCGATCCGGCGCACCGGCTGCGCGCGCTGCTCGTCGAACTCGAGCGCCTCCACAACCACGCCGCCGACCTGGGTGCGTTGGCCAATGATGTCGGCTTCGGCCTGGCCAACGCGCACGCCCAACGGGTCCGGGAGCAACTGCTGCGCGTCAACGCCGAGGTGACCGGAGATCGGCTGCTGCGCAGGGCGATCCGGCCGGCAGGTGTGGTGCTGCAGGCACTCCCCGACCCCGACCGGCTGCGGGTGCTGGCCGACGACGTCGCCGAGATCGCCGAACTGACGCTGGGGAACTCGGTCATCTATGACCGGTTCGCGGGCACGTCGGTGTTGCACCGACACGACGCCGAGGCGCTGGGCACGCTGGGCTATGTGGCGCGGGCCAGCGGACTTGTCACCGATGCCCGGCTGGACCATCCGGCCACCGGGCTGCCGGTGATCGAGGTGACGGCGACAGCCGGCGACGTGCTCGCCCGTTACACCGCCCGCCGCGATGAATTCGCCGCCTCGGCGGCGCTGTGCCGCAGCCTGATCGAGAACCACCGCGGCCCGCTCGACATCCGGGCGGAGACTCCCGCGGTGGCCGGAACCGGGGTGGGCATCGTGGAGGGGTGGCGCGGCACCATCGTGCACCGGGTCGAGATCGACGGCGATGGCACCATCACCCGTGCCAAGATCGTCGACCCGTCCTGGTTCAACTGGCCCGCACTGCCGCTGTCGATGACCGACACCATCGTTCCGGACTTCCCCTTGACCAACAAGAGCTTCAACCTGTCCTACGCGGGAAACGACTTATAGCGGCTCGTCGCGGCCGCACCGTATGTCAGGATATTTGACATGGGTGAGGCGAACAGCGCTCCGCTGGGTTATCTGCTGTACCGGGCCAACTCGGCGCTGCGCCCGCAGGTGTCCGCGGTGCTCGGGCCGCTGGGTTTGACGCTGCCGGAATTCGTCTGCATGCGAGTGCTTTCACTGCGGCCGGGACTGTCCAGCGCCGAGTTGGCCCGGCACACCAGCGTGACCCCGCAGGCGATGAACACCGTGTTGCACCGGTTACAGAACCGGGGCGCGGTGACGCGGCCGGAATCGGTGCCGTCCGGGCGTGCCCTGCCCGCGACGCTGACCGACGCCGGTCGCGAGTTGCTCAAGCAGGCCGAGGACGCCGTGCGGGTCGCCGACGGCCGGGTGCTGGCCGCGTTGTCCACCGCCGAGCAGCGTCAGTTCCGGCAGATGCTGGAGCGGATCGGCGCGCAGTGAGGCCTACGTCGATGGCGACGACCCGTCCCCCGCAAGC
>CAYNJD010000278.1:0-4735 GCA_964397355.1 uncultured Mycobacterium sp.
TCAGTCGGCCAGGCCGTGGGCGCAGAAGTCCCACACCTCGTCGGCGGTGATGGGGTGGGCGGCCGGATCGTCGGATTCGGCGCTGGACTGCGCGACGAACATCACGGTCTGCATGGTCATCGCCGCCATCCGCCTGGCGTTGACACCCTTGCGCAGCTCGCCGGCCTCGTCGGCAGCCTCCATCAACTCGGTGAGCAGCCCCAGCAGCGGGGTGAAGGCGACTCTGACCTCCGTCGGGTGCGAAACCAGCAGCCGCGGAGCGAAGTCCGTGAACAGCGGGCGCTTGGCGGACGGGTCCGGCCGGGAGAGCTCGAAGAGCAGCTGCACGGCCACTTTCAGCCGTTCCAGCGGTGTGGCCTGCTCTTCGGTTGCGGCGCGGATCTGGTCGGCGGTACGGCTCAGCGCGTCCTCGAACAGCGCCAGCAGCAGTTCGTGCTTGCCGTTGAATTGCAGGTAGAAACTGCGCAGTGACTGCCGGGAGCGCTCGACGACCTCCTGGACGGTGAAGTCGGTGCTGCCCTTTTCGATGATGATGGCCTGCGCGGCGTCCAGAAAGCGCTGGACGCGCTGGGCGGCGCGCAGCCGCGCGGTCTTGATCGACCGCTCGACCGCTCGCTGCTTCCAGACGGGCTCCTCTTCCGGGTTACTCACCGGGCGGCCCGACGGTTGCCAAATTGGGAGAACACGAATGCACCCTACCGGAGAATGCCTCGAATTTGACGGCGGTTGTCGCCGCGCTGCCGTCCCGGCCGAGAAGATGGTAACTTCCTCTAGATGAGAAGCAGCTTCTCGCCGGTTGTCGGCGCAGCCGGGAATGGTGGCGGCCGGGAACTGCCGTGCAGCTGACTTTCGACGCCGACGTCGAGAACTTCCGCCGGGATTTCGTCGAATTCCTCGACGCGAACCTGCCGCCCGAGGCCGACATGGTGGAGCGCCCGCGTTCGACAGCCGCGATTCCGCCGTGGGCCCGGCGGTGGCAGCGCCTGCTGTTCGACAACGGCTGGCTGCTGCCCGGCAATCCGCCGCAGTTCGGCGGCCGCAATGCCACGCTGCTGCAGCAATACGTCCATCAGCTCGAGCTGTCCCGGCGGCGGATCTACCACAGCTTCAACCCGCAGGGTGTCGGCATCATCGCGGCCTCGCTGATCTCATTCGGCTCACCGGAGCAGCAGCAGCGCTGGGCGGTCCCGATCCTGCGGGCCGAGCTCACCGCGGCGCTGGGCATGAGCGAACCCTCGGCCGGATCCGACCTGGCGTCGTTGCGCACCCGAGCGGTACGGGACGGCGACCACTTCGTGGTCAACGGGCAGAAGGTGTGGACCTCCGGCGCCCACGACGCCGATGTGCTGCTGACGTTCGTGCGGACCGATCCGGATGCGCCCAAACACCGCGGCATCAGCGTGCTGATGATCCCCACGGATCTGCCCGGTGTGCAGCGGCGCCCGTTCGCCTCGGCGTGCGACCCGACCGACTTGGACTTCAACGAGGTGTTCTTCACCGACGTGCGGGTGCCGGCCGACAACCTTGTCGGCGAACTCAACGACGGCTGGCGGGTGGCCAACGGCTCGTTGGGGCACGAGCGCAACATGTTGTGGCTGAGCTTCGCCGACCGGATGGAGGACCTGCTGGCGGACTTTCGTCCCGGCACCGAACCCGACCGGGACTGGTATGCGACGTTGGTGATGGACGCCGCCGCGCTGCGGCTGCTCGGCTCGGTCGCGCTGGCCCGCGCCGCCCGCGGCGCCGAAGACGTGCCCGCTCTGTCGGTGCTCAAACTGCTGGGATCCGAAGCGGGCCAGGTCGCGTCGGAGTACGCGCTGGCCGCCGCGGGCGAGGCCGGCCTGGCCCATCCGGTGATGACGGCGCCGCATGTGGCGATGAACCTCGACGCCCACGCGGGCAGCTGGTTCGACCGCTACGTCCGCACCTTCGCCGGCACGATCGCCGGCGGCACATCGGAGATCCAACGCAACATCATCGCTCAGCGGCTGCTCG
This sequence comes from uncultured Mycobacterium sp., assembly GCA_964397355.1. Lineage (GTDB taxonomy): Bacteria > Actinomycetota > Actinomycetes > Mycobacteriales > Mycobacteriaceae > Mycobacterium. The sequence continues at coordinate 1,996 of CAYNJD010000278.1, forward strand.
GCCTGCCCCGCAATTGATCCCGCAACCTACGAAGGACACTCCATGTACATCGACTACCAGGTCGCCGACCGGATCGCGACGATCAGCCTGAACCGGCCCGAGGCGGCCAACGCCCAGAACCCCGAGCTGCTCGACGAACTCGACGCGGCCTGGACGCGCGCCGCCGACGACGACGACGTTGCCGTCATCGTCGTGCGCGCCAACGGCAAACACTTCTCGGCCGGCCACGACCTCAAGGGCGGCGGCCCGGTCCCCGACAAGATCACCCTGGAGTTCATCTACAAACACGAATGCAAGCGGTACCTGGAGTACACGCTGCGATGGCGCAACGTGCCCAAGCCGTCGATCGCCGCGGTGCAGGGCCGGTGCATCTCCGGCGGGCTGATGCTGTGCTGGCCGTGCGATCTGATCATCGCCGCCGACGACGCCCAGTTCTCCGACCCGGTCGTGCTGATGGGGATCGGCGGTGTCGAATACCACGGCCACACTTGGGAACTGGGGGCGCGTAAAGCCAAGGAGCTGCTGTTCACCGGCCGCGCGATGACCGCCCAGGAAGCCGAGCAGACCGGCATGGTCAACAAGGTTGTGCCGCGGGACTCCCTCGACGACGAAACCCGGGCACTGGCGGAGCACATCGCCACCATGCCGTCCTTCGCGCTGCGGCAGGCCAAGCGGGCGGTCAACCAGACCCTCGACGTGCAGGGTTTCCACTCGGCGATCCAGTCGGCGTTCGACATCCACGAAACCGGGCACGGCAATGCGCTTTCGGTATGCGGCTGGCCGGTGCTGGTCAACCTCGACGACATGAAGTCGCAGGTGAAATAGATTCTCCCGCATCGCCCCGAGATTGCGCTGGGGCAGCTATTTGCGTGAATCCTGCTGCGTGAGTGCGATCTCGCGGGCGACGGCACGCAACTCCCGTTTGAGCACCTTGCCGTAGCTGTTCTTGGGCAGCTCGTCGACGAACTCGTAGCGCTTCGGGCGCTTGAACCGTGCGATGCGATCCAGCAGGTGGGCGTCCAGTGCGGCGGCGGAGGCGTCGCCGACGACGAACGCCACCACGATCTCACCCCATTCGGCATCCGGTAGGCCCACCACCGCGGTCTCGGCGACGCCGGGATGGGACAGCAGCGCCTCCTCGACCTCGCGCGGGTAGATGTTGCTGCCGCCGCTGATCACCACGTCTTTGGAGCGGTCCCGCAGCGTCAGGTAGCCGCGCTCGTCGAACGAGCCCTTGTCGCCGGTGAACAGCCAGCCGTCCCGGATCGTCTCGGCGGTGGCGTCGGGGTTGTTCCAGTAGCCGGCCATCACGACGTCGCCGCGACAGACGATCTCACCGACCTCGCCGATCGGGGCCGGCGTGCCGTCGTCGCGTAACACCGCGACTTCCACTCCTGAGCGGGGGTGCCCGACCGAACCCAGGATCGCGTCGTCGCCGAAGTGGTCGGCGCGGCGCAGCCCGGTGATCGTCATCGGCGCCTCGCCCTGGCCGTAGAGCTGGGCGAACACCGGGCCGAACGCGGCCAGCGCACGCTTGAGGTTCCCGAGGTACATCGGGCCGCCGCCGTAGACGATCGTGCGCAGGTTGGCCGGGCGCTCGCGTCCGGTGGCGACCACGCGCTCGACCATGGTCGGCGCCAGAAACGCGGTGGCACCGGGGTGGTGTTCGCACAGGTCGAGGAACTCGTGGCTGTCGAAGGAGTCCGACTCCGGCACCACCTGGCGGGCGCCGCGCAGCACGTAGGGCGCGATGTACAGGCCGGACCCGTGCGACATCGGGGCGGCGTGGATCAGGCTGCAGTCGGCATCCGGGTCGTCGAGGTCGGCCAGATGCGCCACCGTCATCGCCATCAGGTTGCGGTGGGTCAGCATCGCCCCCTTGGAGCGTCCGGTGGTGCCGCTGGTGTAGAACAGCCACGCCAGCCGGGACGGATCCGGGTCGGGCTGCCCCGACGGTTCACCGTCGAACCGCTCCAGATAGGTTGCGCTGCCGATGGTCTCGACTTCGACATCGATGACGGCCGCCAGCGCGGGCGCCAGCTTCGGGGACGCGAAGACCAGCGCCGCACCGGCGTCGTCGACGATCTGGGCCATCTCACGCGGGTGCAGCTTGTAATTGAGCGGAACCACGACGCAGCCGGCCGCCCAGCCGGCGAACAACAGCTCGACGATCTCGGGCCGGTTCTCGCTGGCGATCACGATGCGTGCGCCGGACCCCGCCGCCCGCAGGGATGTCGCCAATCGCCGTGCACGATCGGCCAATTCGGCCCAGGTGTGCAGTTGTAGCTTGCCGTGATACACCGCGCCGCGTTCGCCGAAGCGGGCCGCGGCCTGGTCCAGCAGCGCGAACATATTCATCGCTGCACCCAGTCGGAGTCGAGCCCGAAGTCCGAGAGGTATTTGGTGGTACTCCAGCCGCCGTCGACGACGATGGTCTGGCCGTTGATGAACTCGCCCGCCTCCGAGCACAGGAAGGCGACGGTATTGGCGATGTCGTCGACGCGGCCCAGCCGCGGATACGGTGTCATCTCGGTGTTGATCTTGCGGAATCGGGGGTCGTCGAGCCGTTGTTCGACCATCGGGGTGACGGTCACCCCGGGGGCCACCGCGTTGCAGCGGATGCCCTGCGCGCCGTACTGGCAGGCGATGTGGGTGGTCAGGGCGGTCAGCCCGCCCTTGGCGGCCGAATACGCACCGCCGCGCAGCCCTCCGACCACCGCGAAGGTGGAGGTGATGTTGA
>CAYNJD010000279.1:0-4688 GCA_964397355.1 uncultured Mycobacterium sp.
TCAGACCTTCGACATTCAGATCATCCTCGGGAAGGTGCGCCCTTTCCTACGCCGCTTCGCCGAGGCTCATCCACAGGTTCTGATCATTGCTCTCGCGTCGTACGCCCGCGATGTGGTGCTGCCACTGGCGCAGGCGGCCTACACGGTGATGACCGGTGCTGCGAATTGGATACGACCCTGATCCTGATCACCCTCGACGTGTACGGCGGCGGATTCTAACGGGACTCCAGACATTCCCAACAGTCCGGCATCAGCCCGGTCTCGATGAAGTCGGCCAGTTCAGCGGCCTGGTCCGGCGCCAGGGAGGTGTCAGCCGCCTTGTAGATGACGTCCTCCTCCTTTGAGTTGTGAACTGCGAGCTGATCGAGTAGCAGCCGACAGACCGCCGTCATCGCTTCGATGTCACCCCCCGCTGCCAGGCCGGCCAACGCATCCATGGTGCGCCAGATCCCGCCATGCTCGGTCGTCATCACCGCTACGGGCATCGCCATTCCGCCCTGCCGGATACAAGGGAACAGAATCCGCTCCTCCAGGTAAACGTGCCGACGCAGCGCCTCCAGCGCCGTGTTCAGCTTCTCGGCATCGATCCAGCCACATTTGAGGCCGCTCAGGAAGACGGTCAAATCGTGGTCGACCTGCTGATGCTCACGCTTCAAGGCGACCGAGAGAGCAGGGTCGGAATTCTCGACGTGCACAGCCGACCTCCAATCCTCAGACGGCGGCTTTCGCGCATACCCAACCGTCGGGCATCCGACCGGCCGCAAGGAACTCGGACAACTCGGCAGCAGTTTCGGGCGTCAGCCCGGTGTCCGCTGCCGGATAGATCACCGGCTCCTCGACCTTGTTGTGATCGGCCAGCAGAGCCAACAACTGTTGGCAAGTTTCTCGCAGCTGGTCGTGGTCGGCTGCCCTTCCGGCCAGATAGTCGAGGGCGTCCATGGTGCGCCAGATCTCACCGTGGCCCCGGATCATGCCGAACACCGCCATCATCTGGGCGCCCACGTTGATCGGTGGGAACAGGATTTGTTCCTCCATGTAGATATGGCGCCGCAACGCGACCAGTGTCACTCGGAGAGCGTCGACGTCCACGCTGCCAGCGTCCAGCTTCTCCAGGAATGTTGCGAGCCCCGCATCGACAGTTTCATGCTCGCGTTCTAGTGCGGTCGAGAGGCTTCCGTCAGGCATAAGGTCGGCGCTCCGCTCAGCCAACGCGGCAGCGAAGCTGGATCTCAGCGCCGAAGACCGCGATTACTTTCTACAAGTGAAACTTGTCTAAATGTAGACCACGCTGAGGCATGTTGACCAGAGCTGACGCTGTGATGGCGGTGCGCTCTGGCTCTTCCTCCGACAATTGAATTCCTGCCAGTAAGTGAATGCCTGCCAGCAAGTACGCCGCCGGATCGGGTCCCTTGGCGTGCCCCCGGTGAATGAGTCCGCCTTGTTTTAGAGTCCTGTGGCCCCTGGTGGGGGTCGGAAGGGACGATGAAGAACATGGCTGGCCGCAAGAGGCATTCCGCCGAGGACATCGTGCGCAAGCTGCGCCGTGCCGATGAGCTCGCTGCAGCGGGCATGACGAACGCGGAGGTCGCCGCCGACCTACAGGTGTCGCCGGCGACGCTGTACAACTGGCGGCGCACCTACGGCGGCATGGACGTCGATGCCGCCAAGGAGCTCCGGGAGTTGCGCGAGCAGAACACCCGACTCAAGCGGCTGCTGGCCGAGGCTGAGCTGGAAAAGGACGCCCTGCGGGAGGTGGCGAAGGGAAAATTTTGAGCCCGGACGCCAAGCGCCGTGCCGTGGACATGCTCAAAGAGGTCCTGGGCCTGTCTGAGCGGCTCGCGTGTAAGGCGGTCGGGCTTGCCCGCGCTACCTACCGGCGCACCCCGATCGCGCAGACCCCCGCCGATCCCGACGCCGACCTGCGTGCCTGGCTGCGCGACTACTCGACCAAGCATCCCTGCCATGGCTTCCGACGGGCCTGGGCGGCACTGCGGCACGACGAACACCGGGAGATCAACAAGAAGAAGGTGCACCGGCTATGGAATGACGAGGGCCTGCAGCGGCGCGTGCACAGCCCCCGCAAGCGTGCCGGTCAGTCCTCGTGGCCACTGGAGGTCGAGGCCGATGCGCCGAAGGTGGTGTGGGCGCTGGATTTCCAGTTCGACTCCACCATCGATGGCAAGGCGGTCAAGATCGCTTCGATGCTCGACGAGCACACCCGCGAATCGCTGCTGAACATCGTGGAGCGCTCGATCACCGGGCAGCGGCTCGTCGACGAACTTGAGCGGGTGTTCGCCGCCGCCGGAGGACCGCCGATGGTGCTGCGGATGGACAACGGGCCGGAGATGATTTCCCAGGCGCTGCAAGGCTTCTGCGAGGGCAAGGTGGGGTTGTCCTACATCCCGCCCGGAACCCCGTGGAAAAACGGCCACATCGAATCATTCAACAACCGGCTACGAAGGGAGTGCCTCAACCGCAACCACTGGACCAGTCTGCTCGAAGCCCGCGTCGTCATCGGCGACTTCAAGCACGACCACAATCACCGGCACCGTCACTCAGCCCTGGGCTACCTGACCCCAGCCGAGTACGCTGCCCGATGCAGCCACACCATCACCCCGTGGCCTGCGAGATCGACTGAAATCGGTATCAACACAACCTGGCTCTAAGACCAGGTGGACCGACTATCGGGGACCTGCCACCCTCACCGGGTCGCGGCATCGATGTCGGCCGCCCGCCACGCGTTTGCGTTGTCACGTGAGGCTGAACCTCGCTCACATGTGAACGTGGGTTGACGACAGGAAATGGTCTCGGCCCTAAGGCAGGCGCCTGTGAAACGTCAGCGCGCGATCATTGGTCCAGATGCGCCCGCGCGACCGGTGACCAGTTCGAACCACATCAGGAGGATAGTTAGCCAGACCACAAATCTCCGGTCAAGGTAGTGGCGGGATGAGTCCGCGTGCAACAACCGGAAAGACGCGCTGATAGTGCGGCCCAATAATGCGCACCACTAAATCCAGGACTTTCATGTCCGGACCGATCAGCACGCGAGACCGATTCTTGCGGACACCATTGAGGATAATTTGCGCGGCCCTCTGCGCTGAGGTAGTCCACGCCCGCTTGTCGAAATTCTTCACCAAGTCTATCTCGCCGACACCTTCAGCTGCTGTCATATTGCTAATGAACGAGGTTTTGACTCCACCAGGATATACTGTCGTAACTTTGACTGAGTGCCCTGACAGCGCCATCTCCTGGTACAGCGCCTCGGTAAAGCCACGAACAGCGAACTTCGCTGCACTATACGCGGCCTGAAAAGGCACGGCGAACACCCCGAACGCACTCGAAACATTGATCACGTGTCCGTCGCCGGATGCGACCAAGTGCGGCAAGAACGCCTTGGTGCCGTTAACCACACCCCAAAAATCGATGTCCATCACTCGTTCAATCTCGGTGAACTGGCTGACTGCGACGTCCCCGAAGAAGGTGATCCCAGCATTGTTGTAGATTTGATTCACTTTGCCGAAATAGTCATTGACCTGTTCGGCGTAAGCGATGAACGCGTCCCGATCGGCGACGTCGAGCCGATCAGCCTTGACTGGGGCACCGATGGCCTTGATTTGGCGCTCCGTCCGCTCCACACCATCTGTGTCGATGTCGCTGATTGCCACATTTGCCCCGGACCGAGCCAGCTCCAGGGCAAGTGCCTGACCGATGCCCGAACCGGCGCCAGTAACGACCGCCACCTTCCCGGCAAACCCTTGCACGCTACTCGCCGCCGAGCTTCTTATAGACTTTGCCCAATACAGGCGCGACGATTCCGCGCGGCAAGTATTGGTTGCTGACCGACATTATTTTCGCGGGAATACCAGGAACGACGCGTACCTTGTTACGATCCAAAGCGTTCAATGATGCGTCCGCCGCATACTCAGCGGTCACCCACATGTAGTCAGGCGTCAGCTTGCTGGCAGCCGCTTCATCGACTGATTCCAACATTCCGGTGCTCACCGGACCTGGCGCCAGTAGCGTCACATGTACGCCGGTGCCACGCACTTCCCAATGCAACGACTCACTGAAGGTATTGATAAACGCCTTGGTGGACGCGTAAGTCGCATTGTTGGGTATCGGCGCATTACCTGCAGCCGAGCCAGACATCAAGATGCCGCCGCCTGCGCGCTCAATCATTCCGGGTAGCACGGCCAGTGTCAGGTCATGAACCCCGGCAGCATTGACTTGCAACAAGGCGCGTTCACCCGCAGGATCGAGTGTGGCAACAGGACCGAGGGTGGCCACCCCGGCGTTTGCGCACAAGATTGAGATGTTCCGGTCGGCCAACTCATCGGAGAGTTTGGCACGTGCCGCCGCGTCGGCGAGATCGACCGGACGCACTTCGACATCGACCCCGTACTTGCCGGCCAGCCCTTTGGCCAATTCGGTGAGGAGGCTTTCGCGCCGCGCGGTGATAATCAGATTATGTCCGCGTGCGGCTAGCTTCGTGGCAAGCGCTTCCCCGATGCCTTGGGAGGCTCCGGTGACAACGGCGCGGGCTTCGGGGCTAGGGAGGGGTATCGGCACGCGGCAATCGTACCGTGCCAAACAGCCGTGACCGGAGTGGGCTGCAGCGAGTGCCGGTGTTTGCTGGCTCTTCGATTTTTTCCGGGCAATCAGCTGCAGGTCCGGGTTGCGGCCCGCTG
>CAYNJD010000280.1:0-4618 GCA_964397355.1 uncultured Mycobacterium sp.
GTTCTGCTGGATCTCGCCGCCGCCGCAGATGGCGACCAGGCGGCGTACCGGCAGCAGCGGCGCGTCCGAGGTGGTGTCGACGAGCAGCATGATCGCGCCCATCGAGTTGCCCACGAAATCGGCTGACTCGACACCCAGCTGGGCGCAGAACCGCGCGACGTGGCGAATCCGCATGCCGCGACCGTCGTTGAAGTCGATGACCTTGGCCGACTCACCGAAGCCGAGCAGGTCCGGCGCCAGCACCCGGTGCCGCTGCGCCAGGGTGGTGATGTTGCGCTCCCACCCGATCTCGGCGCCCGCGCCGAATTCCCCGCCGTGCAGCAGCACCACCGCCGGGGCGGCCGGATCCCCGGCTTCGAGGTAGGAGGTGCTCAGGCCGTCCACGGTGACGGTCTTACGCTCGATCGGCAACGTCGACTCCTCAGTCCGGGATCAGTGGGCCGACCGGCCGGGTCGTGGTGGCGTGCACCAGCAGTTCGGCGAGCTCGGCGGGGCGGCTCAGAAAGGGCGAGTGCGAGGCGTCGATCGTCAGCGGCTCGACTCCGAGTCGGCGGCATACCAGGTCGGCCAGCCAGCGCGGATAGGCGCGGTCCTGCTCACAGCGAATGAAGCTGCGCGGAATATCGGCCGCCCAGAAGTTCGGCACCGACACCGGGGCCACCGTGGTGTCGCCGAACCGTTCCGGGCCCAGCCGTTCGAACGCCCATCGCAGCGTGTCGTCGTCGCAATCGTGGTAGAAGTATTGCCGCGCACCGTCGATGTCGGCGAAGGTCATCGCGCCGTCGTCGGCGAAGTGCAGGTGGGACAGCATGTCGCCGGCCGCGGTGTCGAAGAACTCGGCTCCGTCGCTGCCCATCGTCATCGCATCGGTGTAGCTGCGCCCCTCTCGGGGCAGCGCCGCAGCGAGATAGACGATGTGGCGCACCAGGTCCGGTGCGCTGTCGGCGCCCAGCGTCGCATCGAAGCCGCCGCCGGAGTGTCCCACCAGGACGTCGCCGGGCTGTAGCACCTCCGTGACGGCCTCGCGCCGGTTGGCCAGCGTCGACTCCTCGCCGAGCCGGGCGCCGTGTCCGGGCAGGTCGATGGCGATAGCGCTGTGGCCGATGCGCTCCAGCTCCGCCATGGTGCGTTCCCAGCACCAGGCGGCGTGAAATCCGCCGTGGACGAATACGAATCGCATGTGGTTTCCTCTGCCGGTCTACTTGATCGCGATCGGGTTCACCGGTGACCCGACGCCACCGGTCACCCGCAGCGGTGGCGCCACCAGTTGGAACTCATAGACGCCGTCCGCGGCGCAGTCGGCGGCCAGCGCGCCGAGATCCCAGTACTCCCCGAGCATCATCCCCATGTCGCGCAAGCACAGCATGTGCATCGGCAAGAACGTGCCCTCAACCCCGGAGACCGGGTTCTCGACCATCAGGTTGTCGGCGGCCACCGCGGCGATGTCATGCTCGTGCAGCCAGGTCGCGCACCGCCAGTCCAATCCCGCGCCCGGCTCAGCGCCGTCGCCGGTCTCGGAAAACCTTTGCCACCAACCCGTTCGGACCAGCACGATGTCTCCGGGGGAGATCGTGACCTGCTGGGAACGTGCTACGTCGTCGAGTTCGTCCGGGGTGATCGGGGTGCCGAGCGGCAGGAATGTCTCCGCACCACGGTGGGCGACCACGTCGAGCAGCACCCCGCGGGAGGTGATGCCCTTGCCGTCGACTTTGTCGATGCCGCAGTGGTAGGCGCCCAGGCTCGTCACCGAGCCGGCCGGGAAACCGTTGTAGAGCTGATCGTCGTAGTAGACGTGGGACAGCGCATCCCACTGGGTGGCGGCCTGCAGCGGCATGACGACCATGTCGTCGTTGAATCGGAAGGGATTGTCGGTGAAGAACTCACTCAGCTGCTGTGCGACGATATTGCGGTGCCATTCCGGGCCGTATTGCGCCAGCGTGTGGACGTCTCCGCCGTCCACGGTCATCACGTGAATCGGGTTGTGCCGGAACGCGAATGCGCCCTGCGGACCCGAGGATCCGAAGTCGACGCCGAGCGGGAAGACCTTGCCGTGCCGCACCAGGGCCGCGGCCGCAGCAACCTTCTCCGGTGTGATGAGGTTCAGCGTGCCCAGTTCGTCGTCGTCGCCCCAGCGCCCCCAGTTGCGCACCGCATCGCCGACCCGGCGGAACTCGGTCAGGCCGGCCATGCACACGATCCGTCCGGAAGCGTTGCGGCGGTGCGACTCCCGATGTTGCCGCCGTCGACCCAGAGCACCTGACCGGTGATGTAACCGGCGGCCGGGCTGTTGAGGAACACCAGCGGTGCGGCCTGTTCGGCCGGGCTGGCAACCCGGCCGAGCGGTTTGGGGATGTCATCGAGGTAGCGCTGCCCGTAGCTGCTGCGCAACTGGTCCAGGATCGGGGTCTCGGTGACGCCGGGGGCCGTGCAGTTGATTCGGATACCACGACTACCCAGCCGGCCCGCGTTGATCATGCCGTAGAGGATGACCGCCTCCTTTGACAGCCGGTAGCCGCCGTCGGCGAGCGCGTCGGGATTCGCTCGGCACCACCGCAATCCGGCGGGCATGTCGGCGGTGTGCAGCAGGCCGGCGGTGGTCTCGGCGTTCTCCAGGTAGGCCGCGGCGGCCAGCGAGGAGACATTGGCGATCGCCGAGCCGGCCGACATCGCCGGCAGCAACGCCTCCGTGAGGTGGCGCATGCCCAGGAAGTTGATCATGACGACCCGCTCCGGATCGCCGATGCCCGATGACACCCCGGCGATGTTGAACAGCGCATCGACCCGACCTCCCGTTCGGATCGCCGCCACCGCAGAATCGATCGACGCCGGATCACTCAGGTCCAGCCGGTGGAATTCGCCCACCGCCCCGGTGGGCTCGGCCAGGTCCAGACCGATCACGTCAGCTCCGAGCTCACCGAGCTGGGCGACCAGCTCCGCGCCGATACCCGACGCGCAGCCGGTGACCACGGTCCGTCGACCGTCGTAGCGCCAAAGCCCGGCGGGTGCGGTCATTTCTGCCCGCGGTCCCGCTCTGCTCGCTCGTCCTTGGCCAGCTGCGCAGCCTGCACCCGGCCCTCGTTCATCTCGGCCATCGCCTCGGGGATCTCAGTCGCGGTGAACTTACCACCGCGCCCGGTCGGCAACCCGCCGAACGAGTAGGACTCGTCGAACTTCGGCGCGACCGACTCCGTACGCCGCGCCTCCAGTTTCTCCAGCACCGGCGCCAGCCGCTTGGCCTTGTCGGCGACCGCCTTCTCGTCGCGTTCGATGAACTCCGGCAGCACCTCTTTGCCCATCAGCTCGATGGCTTCCATCGTCGCCTCGTGGCTGCGCGGGTTGAGCAGCAGGATGAGCTCGTCGACACCGCTTTCCTCGTAGCCCCGCAGGAACTCCCGTGTGGTCGCGGGGCTGCCGATTGCGCCGCGGCCCGGCCCGTAGGCCAGCGTCGGGTCCTTCTCGACCTCTTCGAGGTAGCGCTCCCATACCCGGGTGCGACCGGGGGTGTGCTCGCCGGTCATGTAGTAGTGCATGATCCCGAACGAGAAGAACCCGCCGCCCACACCGAGCCGCTGCAACGCCTGCTCGTCGGTGGGGGCCACCATCATCGACAGGTCGCCGCCGATGGCCAGGATGTTGGGGTTGACCTGCGGGGTGACCGGGACGCCGTTCTCCTCGAGTTCCTTGTAGTAGCCGTTGACACGTTCGGCCAGCGGTCCCGGGCCGGTGTAGGCGAAACTCAGTGCGCCGATGCACTTCTGGGCGGCCATCTGCACCGAGGCGGGCCGCGTGCAGGCCACCCAGACCGGCGGGTGCGGCTTCTGCATCGGCTTGGGGATGACGTTGCGGGCCGGCATCTGCACGTGCTGGCCCTCGAAGCCGGTGAACGGCTCCTCGGTCATACAGCGGATCGAGACCTCCAGCGCCTCTTCCCACTGGGCGCGTTTGTCAGCCGGGTCGATGCCGAATCCGCCGAGTTCGGCGATCGACGATCCCTCACCGGTGCCGAACTCGACCCGGCCGCCCGACAGCAGATCCAAGGTGGCGATCCGCTCGGCCACCCGGGCGGGGTGGTTGACCACCGGCGGCAGGTGCATGATTCCGAAGCCGAGCCTGATGTTCTTGGTGCGCTGGCTGGCGGCGGCCAGGAACATCTCCGGCGCGGTCGCGTGGCAGTACTCCTCCAGGAAGTGATGCTCGGTGAGCCACACCGTCGAGAATCCGGCCTTGTCGGCGGCCGCCACCTCGTCGAGACCATCTTGAAAGAGGATGTGCTCGTCGTCGTCGGACCACGGCCGGGGCAGTGCGAATTCGTAGAACAGTGAGATCTTCACGGGTTACCTCCTTGGAGTTCGGTTGCAGTCTGGGTGCCGAGAGGCCGGCGGGTCGCGTGAATATGTCGGGCGGCGACGTAGCCGAAGGTCATCGCCGGTCCGATGGTGGCTCCGGCACCGGCGTAGCTGCGGCCCATCACCGGAGCCGAGGTGTTGCCCACCGCGTACAGCCCGTCGATCACCGAGTCGTCGGCGCGCAGCACCCGAGCGTGCTCGTCGGTACGCAGGCCGCCCGAGGTGCCCAGGTCGCCCAGGATGATCTGGAACGCGTAGTAGGGCGGCTTGCC
>CAYNJD010000281.1:0-4576 GCA_964397355.1 uncultured Mycobacterium sp.
TGTCATGGCTTCTGGATCCTTCGATACCACTGGCCGAGGTGTTCGCGGCGTACACGGAAACGCTGGCCCGCGACTTCGCTCCGCGGGGAAAGGACGGCGCTCCGTGATCGGGGAGGTTGACATGCGCTACCGGTTCGACGTCGTCGGCCGCAACGTCCTCGATGTCGTCACGGCCGCCGGCGGCTGGCTCTACGACCGCGCGACGGCGGGGTGGGACGTCACGGTGATGATGCTCGACGCCATCGAGGACACCGACACCCGCCCGCTGCAGATCCTGGGCGCCCGGGTGCTGGACCTGGCGTCGGTGCTCACCCAATGGGAGCAGTGGCCGCATCCCCAGACGATCGCGGTCTGTTCCGAGATGTTCGACGGGCACGCGCGGGTGCGGCAGGGCGTGATCGACGCACTGGAGCACAGCAGCACCGAGGTGACGCTGTGGGGCGCGGTGCCGGCCGAACTGGACCGCGACGTCGACGTCCGGCAGCATCGCCTCAGCGCGGCGGCCCGGGCGTTCAAGGCCCAGGCGCTGCGGGCGGCCGGCACCGACCCGGAGGGGGCGACAGCTCACGTCGAGATGTTCCGGTGCGGACCGGCGTGTCGGTCCGTCGCGGCGGATCTGAGCCCCGCCAGCTGAGCTTTGTGACCGAACCGCTGTCGCGTTCCCTGGTCCTCGTCACCGACTATCGGGTGCCGGACCCGGAGAAGGTCTGGCCGCTGCTACAGCGGCACCGGCCCGCGTTGGCGCGCCTGGGCGCCCATCACGTGCTCGTCTACACCTCGGCCGCAGACCGCGGCCGGGTGCTGGTCGCCATGGCCATCCGCGGCGAGCAACCGGTGACCGACCTGCTCCGCGACGAGATCTTCCTGCAGTGGTTCGACGCCGTCGGCGTCACCGACATCCCGGCTGTTTTCGCCGGTTCGCTGGTGGACCGGATCGAATTGGCCGACCCCGATTCAGCGCGGGCCGAGCCGCCCGCCGTGGTGGTGGCCGCCGTCGTCGAAGTCGCCGACACCGCCGCACTCATCGCCCACGTGCACGCCAGCGTCGATCATTTCAGGGCGGCCGGTATCCGAAAGATCCTGATATTTCGCGCTTTCGACAATCCCCGCGAAGTCTTCCTGCTGCAGGAGGCCAGCGATGAATCCGGCGCCGGGCAGTGGATCAGCCGTCCCGAATTCGCCGCGGACTGGATCACCCGGGCCGGCGTCGGTGTCTACCCGCCGGTGTTCGTCGGCCGGCTGGCGCACCTGATGCGCATCGCGGACCCTGAAACGGAGCCGACCCGGTAGATCAGTCGCTGGCCGGCAGCGGCTTGGCTTCCTTGATGGCCATCGGGACGGTGCCGATGCTCAATGCGCCGGCGCCGGCCTTGGTGACCAGAACCTCGGCGCCGGCGTCGTCGACGTAGCGCTTGCCCATCACGGCGCCGCCGGCGAAGTCCGGGTCCAACGCCGCGCCGCCGGCGGCCTCCTCATCCAGCGGCACCATCGGGGCGCCACCGGCGCGCAGGTCGTCGAGGCTGTCGGCGGTCTTGACGACGATTACCTGGGTGTCGCACACCTGACTCTTCAGACGGGTACCGGACTTGATCATTGCGCCCCTTCAGCTTGGACGTGCAGTGTTTCGAATTCAGTGACGAGGTCCCGGCGCAGGACCTTGCCGGTCGGGGTGGTCGGCAGCTCCGGGCGGAACACGATCCGGTCCGGCGTGCGGGATCCGCGTAGCTGCTCTCGAACATACTCGCGCAGCGCTTCGGGGTCCGGCGACGTGCCCGGTGCCGGGACCACGCACGCGACGATGATCTGGCCCCATTCCGGGTCCGGTGCGCCCACCACCGCGACGTCACGGACCTCGGGATGCTCGACCAGAACATCCTCGATTTCGGCGGGGGCGATGTTCTCGCCGCCGCGGATGATGGTGTCGTCGGAGCGGCCGACGATGAACAGGTAGCCCTCGTCGTCCAGCACGGCGCGGTCGCGGGTGGCAAACCAGCCCTCGGCGTCGAGCACCGAACCGATGCCGGTGTAGTTGCCCGACACCTGCTCGCCGCGGACGAACAGCTCGCCGGGCTGGCCCGCCGGCAGCTCCTTGCCGTCGTCGTCGCGGATCACGACGTCGATCCCGGGGACCGGGCGCCCGACCGACCCCAGCCGCTTGCGGACGGCGTCGTCGCTGGATCCGTACGCGGTCCGGTGGTCGTCGGGGGTCAGCACCGCGACCGTGGAGCTGGTCTCGGTCAGGCCGTAGGCGTTGACGAAGCCGACCTCGGGCAGCAGGTCCATCGCCCGGCGCACCAGCGGCAGCGCCACTTTGGAGCCGCCGTAGGCGAGGTTGCGCAGCGTGGGCAGCGGGGTGGGGCGGGCTTCCAGCTCCGAGACGATGCGATCCAGCATCGTCGGCACCACCGTCGCGGTGGTCACCGCCTCGGTTCTGACCAGCCGGATCCACTCGGCGGCGCTGAACCGGCGCAGATACACCGCCTTCCGCCCGGCGTAGAGGTTGCTCAGCGCCGCTCCGACGCCGGCGATGTGATACGGCGGAACGCAGATCAGCGCGGCGTCCTCGGGATCCGCCGAGCCGAACTCCACCGTGCCGGTCACGTAGCTGGTGAGGTTGTTGTGGGACAGCTCAACGGCTTTCGGTGCCGAGGTGGTGCCCGAGGTGAACAGCACGACCGCCACGTCGTCGGGGTCCGGCCACTGCACCGCCGGCGTGGTGGTGCGGGACCGCGCGCAGAACGTGTCCGAATCGAGCCGTGCGACACCGATGTCGCCGGACTCGCCGATCAGGTCGTGGTATTCCTTGTCGACCACGATCAGCGGGTGCGGCAGCCGGCCGATCAGCTCACGCAGCGCCTGGCCGCTGAGCCGGTAGTTGAGCGGCGCGAAGGGCTGCCCCGCCCGCGCCGCGGCGAACAGCAGCAGCGGCAGCATGTCGCCGCCCATCCCGACGTAGGCCACGCTGCGCGCGCCGGTCTCGTTGATCACCCCGGCCCCGGCGTCGGCGAGGGCGTTGAGTTCGGCGGTGGTGTAGCGGGTCGTATCGGAGACGACGGCCACCCGGTCCGGGTCGGCGGACACCGCCATCTCCAGCAACAACGAAATGCTCACCGCTTCGCTCCCCGTAGTGCGTCGTGAATGAGAACGACATTATCATTTTTTGATAGTTCCGCTACCAGCGGAGGGGGCTCACGTGCCGCCCGTGGGTACGCTGACGTGCGTCATGATGCGCGTGGTCGACCTCGACGGGGAACCCGACGCCGAGCCCGGCGCCGGGATCGTCATCGCGACGGGCTCCGAGTTCGACACCCCGCACGCCGAACGCTGGCTGGAACGCGCCAGCTTCACTCTCACCGAAAGCGACACCGGCGACGGCCGGGTGATCACCGTTCCCTCCGTGGCCGAGGCCCTGGCCGAGATCGCCGATCGGTGCCGGCGCCGGCCGCAGGCGGCGGCGATCTGCGACGACGTGCTGCGCGCGGTGGATCCGGCGGCGCCCGCCGTTGCCGGGGTCATCACCGAGTCGCTGGCCTACTCGGTGCTGCAGGCCGGCCCGGAGTTCGCCGCCTGGCTGGCCGAGCGGGGCCCGGCCACCGCACCGGACGTGGCCGACCCGGTGCTGATCGACCGCGACGGCGACACGCTGCGGCTGCGGTTCAACCGGCCGCAGCGCCACAACGCGTTCAGCAACGCGATGCGGGCGGTGCTGCTCGACGGGCTGGCCGTCGCGCAGGCCGACACCTCGATCGACGAGGTGGTGCTGTGCGGGGCCGGGCGGTCGTTCTGCAGCGGCGGGGACCTCGCCGAGTTCGGGAGTTTCGCCGATGTGGCCGACGCGCATCTGGCCCGCACCCGCTACAGCCCCGCGCTGGCGCTGGAGGCGCTGACCGCCCGGCTCGGCGCACGCTGCCGGGCCGACATCCACGGTCAGGTGCTCGGCAGCGGCCTGGAGATGGCGGCTTACTGCGGCCGGGTGCGGGCGCACCCCGAGGCGGTGCTGGGCCTGCCCGAACTGAACCTCGGGCTGATCCCGGGGGCCGGCGGAACGGTCAGCATCACCCGCCGCATCGGTCGCTGGCGCACCGGCTATCTGATCCTGTCCGGCCGCACCATCGACGCGCAGACCGCGCTGCGCTGGGGGCTGGTCGACGAGATCGGGGCACCCCGATGACGGCGGCGGCCTGGGGTGCCTCCGGTCTGGCCTGGCTGACCGGGGAGCCCGACGGCCCGCCGGACTTCTCCCGGGCCCCGGTGCTGCAGCGCGCCGGGCAGGTAGCCGACCGGTTAGATCTGGGTGTTGATGCCGCGTCGCTGCTGGCCGGCCGGGCCGCGCTACAGGGCTGGACGCGAGGCGGCCGGATCTCGGCCGGGGGGGCATCTCGACTGCTGGCCGCCGCGGACGGGTGGTGGGCGATCACGCTGTCGCGCCCCGACGACGTCGACGCGGTGCCCGCCCTGGTCGAGTCCGACCGGGTGGGCGAGCCGTGGGCGGCCATCGCCAGGTGGGCGGCGGGCAAGCCGGTGGCCGACGTCGTCGCCCGAGCCCGGCTGCTCGACCTGCCCGCCGCCGCGCTGG
>CAYNJD010000282.1:0-4563 GCA_964397355.1 uncultured Mycobacterium sp.
TCGGCCAGCCGGACGTGCGGCGCGTCGGCGTCGGGCTCGGCGTACACGGCCACGCTGGACAATCCGGCGTCCCGCGCGGCGCGGATCACCCGGACGGCGATCTCCCCGCGGTTGGCGACGAGCACCTTGGAGATCTTCGTGCTGGCATGATTCGCCACTTGCCCTCCTGACGGCATCTTTAAGAAAGGTCTTTAATAATTTAGCTTCACGCAGTGTAAGGCGCGACCGCGGCACGCGAACGACGCGCCCCTATGCCGCGCGAACCCGGCGCTTGATCCGGGTCAGCATCGCCGACATCCCGCGCAGCCGCAGCGGGCTGATCAGCGCCGCCAGGCCCAGACTGGACGCGAAATCCTCGGGTACATCCAAGATGACCTCGGCCGGCTGACCGTCGAGGCCCGCCGCCCAGATCGATGCGAATCCGCGGGTGGTCGGCGCCTCCGGGGGCGCGCTGAAGTACAGCCGCACCCGCTGCGGGTCGGCGGCATCGACATGCAGGAACAACGGCGACTGGCACTCCGGAACCGGCTCCATGGCCGACTCGACCAGGTCGTCGGGCAGGTCGGGCAGCTCGTCGGCGAATTCCAGCAGCAGCCGCAGCTTGTCCTGTCCTTCGACTTCGGCGAAGTCGGAGACCACCTGCGCCAATGCTTCCGGCAGGCTCATCAGCTGGCGGTGGCTCCGTTGGCTCCCGGGACCTGTCCCGGTTCTGCGCCGTCGACTATGGGCACCCGAACGGTGTTGCCCCACTCGGTCCAGGAGCCGTCGTAGTTGCGGACGCCCGCCATGCCCAGCAGATGGGTCAGCACGAACCAGGTGTGGCTGGAGCGTTCCCCGATACGGCAGTAGGCGATCGGCTTGTCACCGGGCTTGATGAACCCGTAGAGCTCGTCGAGTTCCTCGCGCTTGCGGAACCGGCCGGCGTCGTCGGCGGCCTTGCTCCACGGGATGGACACCGCGGTGGGGATGTGGCCGCCGCGCAGCACGCCCTCCTCCGGGTAGTCGGGCATGTGGGTGCGCTCGCCGGTGTACTCCTGCGGCGAGCGCACATCGATCAGCGGCTCGCTGCCGAGGATCTCCAGCACGTCGTCCTTGTAGGCCCGGATCGGGGCGTCGTTGCGCTGCACCACCGGATAACCGGTCGTGGTCTTGGCGGGCACCTCCAGCGTGGTCTCGCGGCCCGAGGACACCCACAGGTCCCGACCGCCGTCGAGCAGCCGCACATCCTCATGGCCGAACAACGTGAACACCCACAGCGCGTAGGCGGCCCACCAGTTGGACTTGTCGCCGTAGATCACCACGGTGTCGTCGCGGGAGATGCCCTTGCGGTTCATCAGGTCGGCGAACTGCTCACCGGTGATGTAGTCGCGGACCGGCGCGTCGTTGAGGTCGGTCACCCAGTCGATCTTCACCGCGCCGGGGATGTGGCCGACGTCGTAGAGCAACACGTCTTCGTCGGACTCCACCACGACGAGACCGGGTTTGCCCAGATTGCCCGCGAGCCAGTCGGCGGTCACCAACCGTTCGGGGTGGGCGTAGGACTGCAGGGCAGGGCTGGGATCGGCAGGCACTGGCACGGTATCGAGCCTACCGGGCGAAGATGGCCGCGCCGCTACCGCGCCGGGAAAATCGGGTGTGGGCGCCGAGCGTGCGGCGGTGGCGAAAATCCGCCGATTCCATCGCCCGGCACGTTCGGCGAGTGTGCGTCGGTCAGGCCGGCGGGTTGGCCGCCCACAGTTGCGAGATCGACAGCCCCAGCCGGTCCAACAGCCGGCGCAGCAGTGGCAGGCTCAAACCGATCACGTTCGACGGGTCGCCCTCGATCCGGTCGACGAACCACCCGCCGCGGCCGTCGAGCGTGAAAGCCCCGGCGACGCCCAGCGGCTCCCCGCCGGCGATGTAGGCGTTCAGGTCGGACGCGGCTGGTTTCGCAAAATGCACTGCGGTGGAACCGACTTCGGCCTCACTCTGGACGACAGCGGCGGCGCGCAGCCGCAGCACGCAGTGGCCGGTGTGCAGCACTCCAGCGCGCCCGCCCATCGAGTTCCATTGTGCGCGAGCAGTATCGGCCGAATCCGGTTTGCCGGATAGCCGCCCGTCGACTTCCAGCATCGAATCGCAGCCGACCACAACGCAATCGTTCGCCATGTCAGGGTCGAGAGCCGCTGCGACGGCGTCGGCTTTGGCTGCGGCCAGCGCGGCCACCACCTGTCCGGCCGTGGCCTGTGGGCCCAGCTCGGCGATGACGGCGTCCTCGTCGACACCGGAGACCACCACCAGCGGCTCGATTCCGGCGCCGCGCAGCACCGACAGCCGGCCGGTGGATGCGGATCCGAGGACGAGACGGGTCACCGGCGGTACCTGCGGCGCCGGCTCCTCAGCCTCGCTGGCGCTCGGCATCGTCACCGGCGGTACCTGCGGCGCCGGCTCCTCAGCCTCGCTGGCGCTCGGCATCGTCACCGGCGCAAGTGCGTGCGCTCCAGCAGGGTTACCCGCTGCCAGCTGAACAGCGGATAGCGCAGTTTGTCGACCGGGTGGCCCCACAGGTTGCGCTCCGGGGGGCCGGACTCTGCCGCGCCGCCGCCGGCAGCGCCCAGCATCGCGACCAGCGCCGCGACTTCGTCGTCGGTGGGGTTGCCCTTGAGCACCCGCAGGTGCGGCTCGGCGGCGGCAGCAGCGGTCCCGGGGGCGTTCTCGTCGCTCACAGCGTCTTCACTGCTCGCGTCATTCGCGTCCTTCGCTGCGCTCACTCCACTCGCTCCGCTCACAGCGGGATGTTCCCGTGCTTCTTGGGCAGCGGCTGGACGATCTTGCGTTCCAGCAGCCGCAGCGATGTCGCGATGTAGCCGCGGGTGTGCGACGGCGGGATAACCGCGTCGACGTACCCGCGTTCGGCGGCGACGTAAGGGTTGACCAGGGTGTCCTCGTATTCCTGCTGCAGCTGCAGCCGCAGCGCGTCGACGTCCTGACCGTTGCGGGCCGCCTCGGCGAGCTGCTGGCGGTAGACGAACCCGACCGCGCCGGAGGCGCCCATGACCGCGATCTGCGCGGTCGGCCAGGCCACGTTGACGTCGGCGCCCATCTCCTTGGATCCCATCACGCAGTACGCGCCGCCGTAGGCCTTGCGGGTGATGACGGTGATCTTGGCGACGGTGGCCTCACCGTAGGCGTAGAGCAGCTTGGCGCCGCGCCGGATGATGCCGTTGTACTCCTGCTCGGTGCCGGGCAGGAAGCCGGGCACGTCGACCAGCAGCACGATTGGGATGTTGAAGCAGTCGCAGGTCCGGATGAACCGCGCGGCCTTCTCCGAGGCGTTGATGTCCAGGCAGCCGGCGAACTGGGTGGGCTGGTTGGCCACGATGCCGACCGTGCGGCCGTCGACACGGCCGAACCCGACCACGATGTTCTGCGCGTAACCGGCCTGCACCTCGAGGAACTCGTCGTCGTCGAGGATGCGGGTGATCACCTCGTGCATGTCGTACGGCTGGTTCGGCGAGTCCGGGATCAGCGTGTCGAGCTCGATGTCCTCGGCGGTGAGGTTGTCCTCGATCGCGCCCTCGGCGGCCGGCACCTGGTAGCGCGGCGGGTCGGCGTAGTTGTTCGGCGGCAGGTAGCTCAGCAGGTCGCGGACGTATTCGAAGGCGTCCTGCTCACCGGAGGCGACGTAGTGCGCGGTGCCGGACTTGCCCATGTGGGTGTGGGCGCCGCCCAGCTCCTCCTGGGTGACGTCTTCGCCGGTGACGGTCTTGATCACGTCGGGTCCGGTGATGAACATCTGGCTGGTCTGGTCGACCATCACGATGAAGTCGGTCAGGGCGGGGGAGTACACGTGGCCGCCGGCGGCCGCACCCATGATCAGCGAGATCTGCGGGATCACCCCCGAGGCCCGGATGTTGTTGTGGAAAATCTTGCTGTAGAGCCCCAGCGAGACCACGCCCTCCTGGATGCGGGCGCCGGCGCCGTCGTTGATGCCGATCAGCGGCCGGCCGGTCTTCATGGCCAGCTCCTGGACCTTGACGATCTTCTCGCCGTAGACCTCGCCGAGGCTGCCGCCGAACACGGTGGCGTCCTGGCTGAAGATGCAGACCTCGCGGCCGTCGATGGTGCCGTAGCCGGTGACCACGCCGTCGCCGAGCGGACGCTTCTCGGCCAGGCCGAAGTTGGTGCTGCGGTGCTTGGCCAGCGCGTCGAGTTCGACGAACGAGCCCTCGTCCAGCAGGCCGAGGATGCGCTCGCGGGCGGTCAGTTTGCCCTTGGCGTGCACCTTCTCCACCGCTGCCTCACCGACCGGGTGCAGGGTCTCCTCGGCGCGACGCTTGAGGTCGGCGAGCTTCCCGGCGGTGGTGTGGATGTCGACGACGTGCTCGGCTTGGGCTTCTACAGCCGGCTCCCCGGAGCGCTCACTAACACTGGTCATAAGAAACGATCTTAATCGCGAGCTATCCGATCTCCCGATCGGACCCGGTTACGGCTCGTCGTCGTCTTGGCCGTCGTGTAGGAGTTTTTCGGGGTGGTGGTAGCTGTTGGTGCGTGGCTGGCCGTGGTCGAGGTGGGCGGGGGGCA
>CAYNJD010000283.1:0-2660 GCA_964397355.1 uncultured Mycobacterium sp.
TGGCCGGGGCGGCCCCGCAGGCCGATATCGCCGCGCTGGTGGCCGAGGTCAACCGCTTGGTTGCCGAGGGCATGCGGGTCAAAGATGCTTGCGCGCAGGCCATCTCGACAGTTCCGGGTGCGGTGTCACGCCGCGAGCTCTACGACGCGGTGCTGCGTTCGCGGGAGTGAGCGGCGGCGACGATCGAGGCGGCCTTGTGCAGGCACTCCTGCCATTCGGCATCGGGATCCGAATCGGCGGTGATCCCGCCGCCGACACCCAGTACCGCGCCGCCGGCGGCGTCGAATTCCACGGTGCGGATCGCCACGTTGAGCTCGCAGCCAGCCACGGGCGACGCCAAACCCACGGTGCCGCAGTAGATTCCGCGGTGATGCGGCTCCCATTGCGAAAGCAGTTGGCGGGCTCGGTGTTTAGGCGTTCCGGTCACCGAAGCGGGCGGGAACGCCGCATCCAGCAACGTCGGCATGTCAAGCTGGGCCGGCACCCGCGCTGCGACTGTGGACACCAGGTGCCACACTCCCGGCGCGGGCCGCACTGCCAGCAGCTCGGGCACGGTGACGGTGCCGGTGACCGCCACCCGGCCCAGGTCGTTGCGGACCAGGTCCACGATCATGATGTTCTCCGCGACGTCCTTGACCGAGGCGCGCAGCGCCGACGGGCGGGCGTCGGACGGCAGTGTGCCCTTGATCGGGCTGGAGGTCACCACGTCGTCGCGGCGGCGCAGGAACAGCTCCGGTGACAGCGAGGCCACCGCACCCCAGTCGCCGGCGACGTAGCCGGCGCGGGCCGGGCCGGTGCGCGCCACCGCGTCGGCGAAGAAGTCCAGCGGGGCACCGGTGACGGTTCCGGTGAACCGGGTGCACACGCACGCTTGGTACACCTCGCCGGCCCGGATGGCCTCCAGACAGGCCAGCACCCCGGCGCGGTGGGCGTGGCGGTCCGGGGTCTCCCAGAAGATGCGGCAGCCGCGGGGCGGCACGGGTGCTCTCAGCGCCTCGGTCAGCCAGCCCGGCATCGGCGCACCGGACAGGCTTTCGAACCACCACTGCTTGTCGCCGTCCTGGCGCAGCACACAGTCGGTCCAGCCGCCGGCGGCCTCGGGGATCCGGGTGGACCGGCCGTCGGCGCCGGGATCGGGGTAGGACAGGTAGCCGATCCAGCCGCCGCCCACCGCGCCGGTGTCCGGGCCCGGTGTCACCGCGAAGGCCACGGCCGGGTCGACGGGCGCGACGGCCACACTGGGGGCGATCACCGCCCGGGCGCCGAACCACTCGCCGGTCAGCGCTGCCGGCGGCGGCAGCCCGCGCCGGGCGGTGGCGTCGCCGACCGCACGCAGCACCGCCGGTGCCGCGCCCAGCTCGCCGAGCGGCTCGATTCGCACCGCACCAGCTTGTCAGACGATTCAGCCGCGGGTGATCTCCCGGGCGGCTGCCACCGCCGCCAGCTTGTCCGGATTGCGCATCGCGTAGAAGTTGGTGATCAGACCGTCGACGATCTCGACGGTGAACACGCCTTCGAGGCGGCCCGCGCTGTAGAGCAGCACCGCCGGCGCCCAGTTGCAGGTCGCCAACTCCACCCGGACGTCGGGCAGCTCGGCGCCCAGCCGCAGCAGCCCGATGACCGCGCGGGCGACCTTGTCGGCCCCGAGAATCGGGCGGCGTGCCGCGCTGGCCTTGCCGCCGCCGTCGGCGGTCCACACCACGTCGGGCGACAGCATCGACAGCACGGCCGCGATGTCACCGCCGGCGGCCGCGGTCATGAATTCTTCGGTGATGCGGGCGTTCTCGGCGGGGTCCACCGGGGTGTAGCGCGGCCGCCGGGCCTGCACGTGCTCGCGGGCCCGGTGGGCGACCTGGCGCGCCGCGGTGGCCGATTTGCCCACCGCGGCGGCGATCTCGTCGTAGTCGAACCCGAACACCTCGCGCAGCACGAACACCGCGCGCTCGTCGGGACCGAGCGTCTCGAGCACCACCATCATCGCCATCGAGACCGATTCGGCCAGCACGACATCGGCGGCCGGGTCCTGCTCGTCGAGCAGCAGCGGCTCGGGCAGCCACGGCCCGACGTACTCCTCGCGCCGCCGGGCACCCGCCCGCAGCGCATTGAGCGCCTGACGGGTGACCAGTTGCGCCAGGTAGGACTTGACGTCGCGTACGCCGGCCGGATCCACCTCCGCCCACCGCAGGTAGCTGTCCTGCAGCACATCATCGGATTCGGTGGCCGAGCCCAGGATTTCGTAGGCGATGGTGAACAGCAGCGGCCGCAGCTCGGTGAACCGCTGGGTTTGAGCAGCGGTCCCAGTTTCGCCTCTCCTTCGTCGAGGCTCGCTGAACCGCTGGGTTTGATCAGCGCCGGTCACACCGCCGCCTCCTGCTCGGTCGAGGCCGCCCGGGTGCCGCCCTTGAGCCAACGGTACGAGCCGGGCTTGGCGCCCTCGCGGCGAATCCCCCAAACGGTGGCCCTACAGATCGTCTCCTTGACCGCTGCGGCGATCCGGCCGCCGACGAACGCCTTGACGGGGGTGTCGTCGCGGCGGGACAGCTGCACGGTGGCCGCGTGCCGCCCGACGCTGATGCACTGCCCGGTGAACCCCTGATCCAGCGCGGCCGGTGGGGTGCCGGCGACGCGGGCCAGCACGGTGTTGGCGGCCTGCGCGCCCA
>CAYNJD010000283.1:2760-4535 GCA_964397355.1 uncultured Mycobacterium sp.
GCCGGTGGGGTGCCGGCGACGCGGGCCAGCACGGTGTTGGCGGCCTGCGCGCCCAGCGGTATCGCGGCCTGGCAACTCATCCGCAACGGTTGGCCCGACGGTGCGGCGGCATCCCCGGCCGCCACGATCCACGGGTTGTCGACGCTGGTCAGCGTCTCGTCGGTGAGTAGCCGGCCCAGCGTGTCAGTGGCCAGCCCGCTGGCCGCGGCCAGGTCCGGGACGCCGAAGCCGGCCGTCCAGACGGTCAGCGCGCTGGGCAGCACGACGCCGTCGGTCAGTATCACCGCGTCGTTGCGCACCTCGGCGACGGTGGCGGCTTGGAGCACCTCGACGCCCAGCTTGCGCAGCGCCTTGGCCACCGAGCGGCGACCCGGCTCGCCCAGTGACGGGCCCAGAATTCCGCCGCAGACCAGCGTGACCGCCCGACCCTGCCCGGCCAGCTCGGAGGCCGCCTCGATGCCCGTCAGCCCGCCGCCGACCACCGTCACCGGCGCGTCCGGCCGAAGCTGGTCGAGCCGGGCCAGTAGTCGCTGCGCCTGCTCGAATTCGGCGATGGGATAGCCGAATTCGGCGGCACCGGGAACCGCCGCGGTGATCGCACCGGTGCTGCCCACGGCGTAGATGAGGTAGTCGTAGCGCAGTGCGGTGCCGGAGGCCAGGTGTATCCGGCGGTCGGCGGCGTTGATGCGGGCGGCGGAGTCGATCAACAACCGGACACCGTCGCCGAGCAACTCGCCGTAGTCGCGGTCCGCCCGGTAGGTGCCCGCCACATGCTGATGCAGCCGGATCCGCTCGACGAACGCCGGGCGCGGGTTGACCAGGGTGACGTCGATGTCGGGGCGCACCAGCAGGTGGTTGGCGGCCATGGTTCCGGCGTAGCCGCCGCCGACGACGATGACGTGGGTGCGGGTCATGAGGTGCTCCTGTCTGTGAAGGGGTTATGCCCTCAAGACACCGCGGAGCGCCCGGATGTGACAGAGTGTGACCCGCTTCACGCGGACCGCTGTCGCGCGGTCAGCCCGCTTGATACCGCGGGAACACCCCGGACGGTGCCGGCAGCGTCAGACCCGGCGCCAGCCGCTCGGGCACCGCGGTGAACATCCGCTGCCCACTCGTCTGGCCCAGCAGGTCCAGCAGCTTGCCCGCCGAGTCGGGCATCACCGGCTGCACCAGCAGCGCCGCGATCCGCACCACCTCGAGCGTGGTGTACAACACGGTGCCGAAGCGGGCCTGATCCGCCGCGGATTCACTCTTGGCCAGCTTCCACGGCTCGTTGGCGGAGAAGTAGCGGTTGGCCGCCCCCAGCGTCAGCCAGATCGCTTCCAGCCCCAGGTGCATGGCCTGCGCGCCGAACGCCTCCCGCACCTTCTCCAGCAGCCCGTCGGCCAGCGCCAGCAGCTCTTGGTCGTCGGCGGTCGGGGTGACCGGCTCGGGCACCACCCCGCCCAGGTTCTTGGCCACCATCGACAGCGAGCGCTGCGCCAGGTTGCCCAGCTCGTTGGCCAGGTCGGCGTTGACACGGCTGATCATCGCCTCATCGGAGATGCTGCCGTCCTGGCCGAACGGGATCTCCCGCAGCAGGAAGTAGCGCACCTGGTCGACACCGAACCGATCGACGAACTCCACCGGGTCGATGACGTTGCCCACCGACTTGCTCATCTTCTCGCCGCGGTTGAGCAGGAAACCGTGCGCGAAAACTTTGCGCGGCAACTCGATTCCGGCCGACATCAGAAACGCCGGCCAGTACACGGTGTGGAACCGGATGATGTCCTTGC
>CAYNJD010000284.1:0-4528 GCA_964397355.1 uncultured Mycobacterium sp.
ACAAGTACCCCGACGAGAGCGTCGACGTCGCGTTCAACCCGGTCGGCCAGGTCGTGGGGCAGTTCAACAAGGTGGAGAAGACCTCGGCCGTCATCGAGCGCTGGGTGCAGGAGTACCTGGAGGCGACCGGTCGACTCGACGAGATCAACGCCGCCGCCTCGGCCTGAGGCTCAGCTGCGCCGCGCCGGGTAGCTGCGCAGCGCCAGCAGGTAGCAGCCCAGTGCCGCCGGCGCGGCGGCCACCGATGTCCACGGCAGCTGCCACGGAAACCCTGCCGCCAGCACCCCGACGATGCTGAACCCGGCCGCACCGAGCAGTGCCGGGGCGGTCACGGTGGCGGTGCCCTCGCCGGCGTGCCGCAACAGCAGGTAGGCCACCGCGGCCAGTCCCGCCACCGCCGCCGAAACGGTCGGTGGATCGGCGAGTCCGATCGCGACGACGGCGAACAGCACCGCGGCCGTCGACACGGCGCGCCACCACAGCCCGGCCAGCACCGCGCCGACCGCGGCCAGCGCCGCGATCGCGGCCACCCCGTGCGCCCCGAACCCGGCGGCTGCCGCCATCGCCGCTCCGCACACGCCGGACAGCGCCAGCGGAAGTGCGCCGGGGGTGTCTGCCGGGACCGCCCTCATGGCACCGCCGTGGGACGGTGGCGCTGGATCACCAGCCGCATCGCCTGATCCAGCGGCCGCTCCGGGGACCACGATGCGACGTCGACGCCGATGCTGGCCATATCCCGGTACATCGCGGTGCGCTCCAACGCCCAGATCCGGGCCACCAGCGGATCGGGTTCGTCCTCGAACGGGGGGCCGGACAACACGTCGACCGCCAACACCACGTGCCCGCGTTTGCGCAGGTCGGTCAAGGCGAGCGTGAATTCGGTGTCCAGCAGGGTGGAGAACGCGATGATCAGGGCGCCGGGCGGCACCGCCGCCCGCGGCGCGAGCGTTCCGGTGGTGGTCTCGAAGCCGTCGCCGGCGCCGAGGACGGCGTCGACGATGCGATAGAACTGGCGCTGCCCGATGTCCGCACCGACCCAGCGCGGCTGGCGGCCGCCCAGCGTGACGACCGCGGCGCGATCACCGTTGCGCAGCGCGGTCTGCACCACCTGTGCCGCGCCGAGCACCGACCGTTCGGTCGCCGCGGTGGCCGGCCCGCGGGGCTGTTCGTAGGCGTCGATCAGCACCACCACGTCGGCGGCGCGGTCGGTCAGCCGCCGGGTGACGTGCAGGCTCCCCCGCCGCGCACTGACCGGCCAATTCACGGTGCGCAACGGATCGCCGGGCACGTAGGCGCGGATGTCGGCGTACTCCACACCGCGACCCGGGTGCCGGGTCAGGTGGGTGCCGACCCGGTCGAGCAGCTCACTTCGCGGTATCGGGGTGGACTGCGGCGGCGCCAGCGGGAACACCGTGATCTCGGCGACGTCGACGGTGGCCGTCCCGGCCAGCAGCCCGCCGCGGCCCGCGGTGCCGACCGTGGCGCGAACCGGGTAGCGGCCCCAGCGTTGCGCGCTCGCGGTCACGAGCTTTCGGCGCCCGGACTCAGCGGTGCCCGCACGGGTGTCGACTCGCACCGCGGGGTGCGCCGACACCGCCATGCTCACCGGTGCCGCCTCCCCCGCGGATGTCGTCGCCCACACCGCCAGTTCGACGGGCTCGGATTCGAAACAGCGCTGTGCGGCCGGAGCGGCGTGCACCCGCAACACCGGAACCGGAGGCTGCCACTCCAGTGAGCACAGCACACCGAGCAGCGGCGCCGCGAAGGCGATCAACTGCCAGCGCGCCCCACCCACCGCGACCACCAGCGCCAGCGCCGCTCCGGTGGCCAGGGCTCGCGCCAACGGCGAGGCCCGCCAACGTAATTCGACTTCGACGACGCGGGCATCCGTGGTTTCCGGGTGGTGCGTCACGGCTACGCTTCCGGGCCGGCCGCACCCGAGGTCCGTGGCACCGGCAGCCTACGCAGCAGCTCCTCCACCACGTCCGAGCCCTGGATGCGCCGCACCCACATCTCCGGCCGCAGCGTGATCCGGTGCGCGACCGCCGAAACCGCGAGTGCTTTGACGTCCTCGGGGATCACGTAGTCGCGGCCGAGCAGCAACGCGCGTGCCCGGGCCAGCTGAACCAGATCCAGTTCGGATCGCGGGCTGGCGCCCACGGCCACCTGCGGATGATGCCGGGTTCCGGTTGCCAGCGACACCACGTAGCGCAATACGTCGTCGTGCACGCTGACCTGTTCCACCGACTCGCGCATTGCCACCACGTCGTGGGCGTCGACCACCTTGCGCACCGTCGGCAGCTCGGCGCCCCGGTCGAGGCGGCGGCGCAGCATGATCGCCTCCCCCGGCTCCGACAGGTAACCCAACCGCAGCCGGACCGCGAAACGGTCCAGCTGCGCCTCCGGCAGCGGGTAGGTGCCCTCGTACTCGATCGGATTGTCGGTGGCCAGCACGATGAACGGCGAGGGCAGCCGGTGGGTGTTGCCGTCGATGCTGACCTGCCCTTCGGCCATCGCCTCCAACAGCGCCGCCTGGGTTTTGGGCGGGGTCCGGTTGATCTCGTCGGCCAGCACCAGGTTGGTGAAGATCGGCCCGCGCCGGAATTCGAAACGGCTCGATGCCATGTCGTAGATGGTCGTGCCGAGCAGGTCCGCCGGCAGCAGGTCCGGGGTGAACTGCACCCGGGTGAAGTCCAGTCCCAGCGCGGCCGCGAACGATCGGGCGATCAGTGTTTTACCCAGGCCCGGAAGGTCTTCGATGAGCACGTGTCCGCCGGCGAGCACCGTCGTCAGGATGAGGGTGAGGGAGTCCCGCTTGCCCACCACCGCCCGTTCGATCTCGTCGAGCACCGCGGTGCAGCGCTCGGCGGTGGCTGCCGCCGTGCCGGACAGGCCCGCACTCACCGCTGCTCCAGCCGGTACAGGATTTCTTCCAGCACAGCACGTCCCGGCCCGGGACCGCGGTCTCCGGCGGGTGCGACGTTGCCCGGGTCCACCCAGGGCCACAGCTGGTCTCCGAACAGCATCACACCGGTGGCGTGAAACGCCGCCGGGTTCTTCGCCCGCCGCTGCCCGGCGGACACCTCGAACCGGCGCGCCAGTATCGGCCGCCAGCGCCGATCCCAGTCAGCCCTCGTCGATTCCGACCAGCGGATTCTGGCTTCGGTGCCCGACAGCCAACGCCGCAACGACTCGCCGGGCTCATCGGCCATCGCCTCGGCCGCAGTCGATCCGGCGCCAGTTGTCAGCAGCCGCCGGATGCCGGCCAACGGCACCGCCATCGCAACACCCGCCGCCGCCGGCAGGAGGTGACGCTGATCGATCAGCAGAACTGCCAGCTCCACCCCGAGCAGTAGCAGCAATCCCTCCAGCGCAAGCGTTTTCATGTCGGAGCCCGCAACTCCTCGAGCACCAGCCGCAGTATCTCGACCGCGTCGGCACGGTGCTGTTCGGTCATCAGGTGCGGGCTGAAGCGCGCCTCGGTGAACAACTCCACCAGGCGGGACGCGTTGTGCGCCGGCAGTGCATGGTGTTCGACGGCCCGCGCCAATACCTCGGTGGGGGTGTCGAAATCCCGCGGTGCGGCGTCCGGGACGTCGGCGAGGTGACGCTCCATCACCGCGTAGCAGGCGATGATCGCCTCCCGCGGCTCGCGACTGCGGTCGGCGATGCGGGTCAGTCCGAGTTCTGCTGCACGCGCCAGGGTCTCGCCCGCGGTGGGGGTGCGTGTGAGGACCGGCACGGCGCCGGTGTCGGCCGGCGCCGGCGGCACCCGTCGGGTGCGGGCCGCCACGATCGCCGCCACGACCAGCACCAGCAGCCCTGCGCTGAGCACCAGCAGGTAGCCGAACACATCGCCGGTCGAGCCGTCCAGGCGCGGCAACGGATCCCGCGGCGAGGCCGGGGACGGCGCGTCCGGAGCGGCCGGAGACGCCGGTAGGTCACCGCGCGGCTCGAACAACCCCGCCGGGAAGGTGAACCGGTGCGCCCCACCCAACCTCGCCAGCACGAAGATCGCCAGCAGCCACAGCACCACCGCCGCCAGCGCGATCAGCAGTGCCCGCCACGCCAGCCGGGCACGATGGGCGCCGCCCCGCACCGGCAGCACGCCCATGCTGCCCGCGCTCGCGCGCTTATGACGGGCCCGGTGGACAACGGCGACCGCGACAGCGCCGAGGGAAACCGTCAGCAACGCGGCCAGCAGAATCGATTCCACCGGGCTCGCAGTGCCCGGGTGACGTGGGTTATGCGTTACGCCGGGCAGATACCCGCGTGTCGCAGCACCGGCCGCGAGCAGTAGCACGAGCAGGGCGATGACCCGCCCTGAGGTCCTGTCACCCACCACCGGAACACCACTCGTCGGGGTTATTCGCCGCTGCTGCGACATCCCCAATAGTGGCACGCCGAGGCGGTGAGCGGCCAGGATCGGGCCGACCGGGTGCACCCGGCGCTATGCGGTCACCTCACCCGGACTTCTCGTCGTGGCCGCCGAACTGCTTGCGCATCGCCGAGAGCACCTTGGCGCCGA
>CAYNJD010000285.1:0-4523 GCA_964397355.1 uncultured Mycobacterium sp.
AAGTCGGCCGGGTTGCGCATGTCGTGATCGGTCTCGATCATCAGCAGCTCGGGATTCATCCGGGCCTGGGAGAAGTGCCGGTCCGCGGCGGCGTAGCCGATATTGGCCGGGATGTCGCCGGGCAGGTACTCCCGGTCGTTGTAGTTGGTCTCATACCCCGGCAGGGTCAGCAGCCCGACCAGGCAGACCGCGGTGGTCGCCACCAGCACCGGTCCCGGCCAGCGCACGATCAGCGCACCGAGCCGCCGCCAACTGCGGATCCGCATGGCCCGCTTGGGTTCCAGCATCCCGAAGCGGCTGGCCACCGCGACCACCGCGGCGCCGAAGGTGAGTGCCGCCAGCACGACCACGAGCATGCCGATGGCCAGCGGGATGCCCAGCGAGCGGAAGTAGGGCAGCCGGGTGAAGTGCAGACAGAAGGTCGCGCCGGCGATGGTCAGCCCCGAACCCAGGATCACGTGCGCGGTGCCGCGATACATGGTGTGGAAGGCCGATTCCGTGTCCTCGCCGAGTGCCCGGGCCTCCTGATAGCGGCCGAGCAAAAAGATCGCGTAGTCCGTCGAGGCGGCGATGGCCAACGTCACCAGCAGGTTCACCGCAAACGTCGACAGTCCGATGATGTTGTAGAAGCCGAGCACGGCCACCACGCCACGGGCCGCGGCAAGTTCGAACACCACCATGCCCAGCACCAGCAGCACCGTGCCGACCGACCGGTAGACGCTGAGCAGCATGGTGATGATCACCACGAACGTCAGCCCGGTGATGATCTTGATGCTGCGGTCGCCGGCGATGTGCTGATCGGCGTTGAGCGCCGACGGGCCGGTGACGTAGGCGTGCACCCCGGGCGGTGCCGGGGTGTCGGTGATGATCTGCTGGACGGCCTTGACCGAGTCGTTGGCCAGCGTCTCGCCCATGTTGCCGGCCAGATACACCTGCACATAGGCCGCTTTGCCGTCCGGGCTCTGCGACCCTGCCGCGGTCAGCGGGTCGCTCCAGAAGTCCTGGATGTGCTCGACGTGGGTGTCGTCGGCCGCCATCTTGGCGACCAGTTCGTCATAGTAGGCGTGCGCTTCGTCGCCGAGCGGGTGGTCGCCTTCGAGCACCACCATCGCCGAGCTGTCGGACTTGAACTCGTCGAACACCTTGCCGATGCGCTTCATCGCGATCATCGACGGGGCGTCCATGGGGCTCATCGACACCGCGCGCAGTGCCCCGACCTCTTCGATCTGCGGGACGATGACGTTCACCAGCACCGTGAGCGCCAGCCAGGCCAGGATGAGCGGCACCGCGAGCCGACGGATCCAGGTCGCGATGCCGCTGCGTCGAGCCGGCTGCGCGACCCGCAGAGTTTCGGTCCGGGCCTCGGCGTTGGAGTCGCTGTCGTGTTTGCTCATGCGGATTTCACAATGCAGAAGGTCTGGGCGCTCACGGGGCTGTTGGTGATCCGTTCTTCCTTGACGACGCCGTCGATGGTGACCCGGCAGCCGATGGTGCTGCCGTCACCCTGCGCGACGATGTTGGGACTCACCGCGGGGTTGGTGGTCGACAGCGTCAGCGTCCACGGCAGGCTGGCGCCGTCGACCCGCTGCGGCGTGGCGTCCAAGTCCAGATAGTTGATGTCGGCGTAGGTTCCGTCCGGGCTGAAGATGTCGTAGACCACGACCTTGGGATGGAACGGCTTGGTGTCCTCGAATACTGTGGAGTTCCCGCCGCTGTCATCGGCGCCGAAATAGCCGCGGACTCGCTGCACGGTGAACCCCCCCACCACGACGACCATCACGATGAGGAGCGGCAACCACGCGCGTCTGAGAACGCCGAACATGAAAGCAGTGGCCCCTTCGCATCGTGCCGGAATCTGACACAGATTAGTGCATCAAAGTTCTTTTTCACACGCAACCTAAGTGTTTCGAACGTATGTTCGGTAAGTTGTGAGGGGTGGGCTGGGGTAACGGGCCGCCGAGCTGGGCGGAAATGGAGCGAGTGCTCGATGGTAAGCCTCGTCACACCCGTGCCGGGGGCGGTGTGTCGGCCGATCGCGCCCCGCCGCCCGAGCTCCCTCGACCGGCCGGCCCGACGGTCCCTTATGCCGAGCTGCACGCGCACTCGGCGTACAGCTTCTTAGACGGGGCCAGTACCCCGCAGGAACTGGTCACCGAGGCCGCCCGGCTGGGCCTGCGGGGGATCGCACTGACCGACCACAACGGGCTGTACGGGGTGGTGCGGTTCGCCGAGGCGGCTGCCGAGCTGGCCGCCGCGGGCCAGCAGATCGCCACCGTCTTCGGCGCCGAGCTGTCGCTGGGGTCTGGTGCTCGCACCGACGAGCCGGACCCGCCCGGCCCGCACCTGCTGGTGCTGGCCCGTGGCCCGGAGGGCTACCGGCGGCTGTCGCGGCAGATCGCCGCCGCGCACCTGGCCGGCGAGAAGGGCAGCCCGCGTTTCGATCTGGACGCGCTGACCGACGCGGCGGGCGGGCACTGGCACATCCTGACCGGATGCCGCAAAGGCCATGTCCGCCGCGCGCTGGCCACCGGCGGCCCGGATGCGGCCGCGGCGGCGCTGGCCGACCTGGTGGACCGGTTCGGGGCCGGGCGGGTCAGTGTCGAGCTGACCCGGCACGGTGACCCGTGCGACGACGAGCGCAACGCGGCGCTGGCCGCGCTGGCGCCCCGGTTCGGGGTGGGGCTGGTGGCCACCACCGGCGCGCATTTCGCCGGGCCGGACCGGGGCCGGCTGGCGATGGCGATGGGGGCGATCCGGGCCCGCCAGTCGCTGGATGCCGCCGCCGGCCGGCTGGCCCCGCTGGGCGGCTCGCATCTGCGCTCCGGTGCGGAGATGGCCCGGCTGTTCGCGGCGCACCCGACGGCGGTCCCGGCGGCGGCCGAACTCGGTGAACGGTGCGCGTTCTCGCTGGCGCTGATCGCCCCGCAGCTGCCGCCGTTTCGCGTCCCGGACGGGCACACCGAGGACAGTTGGCTGCGGCAGCTGACGCTGGCCGGCGCGCAGCGTCGCTACGGCCCGCCCGATCGGGCCCACAAAGCCTATGCGCAGATCGACCGGGAACTGGAAGTCATTGCCCGGCTGGGGTTTCCGGGCTATTTCCTGGTGGTGCACGACATCACCCGGTTCTGCCGGGAGAGCGACATCCTGTGCCAGGGCCGGGGGTCGGCGGCCAACTCCGCGGTCTGCTACGCCCTCGGTGTGACCGCGGTCGATCCGGTCGCCAACGAGCTGCTGTTCGAGCGGTTCTTGTCCCCGGCGCGCGACGGCCCGCCCGACATCGACATCGACATCGAGTCGGACCGGCGGGAAGAGGTGATCCAGTACGTCTACGACAAGTACGGCCGCGACCACGCCGCCCAAGTCGCCAACGTCATCACCTACCGGGGCCGCAGCGCCGTACGGGATATGGCCCGTGCGCTGGGGTATTCGCCGGGGCAGCAGGACGCCTGGAGCAAGCAGCTGAGCCGGTGGGGCGGGCTGGAGCAGGCCGAGGCGGACGGCATTCCCGGCCCGGTGATCGAGTTGGCCGGCCAGATCGCCGACCTGCCACGGCATCTGGGCATCCACTCCGGCGGCATGGTGATCTGCGACCGTCCGATCGCCGACGTGTGCCCGGTGGAATGGGCCCGGATGCCCGGCCGCAGCGTGCTGCAGTGGGACAAAGACGACTGCGCGGCAATCGGTTTGGTGAAGTTCGACCTGCTGGGGCTGGGCATGCTCTCCGCGCTGCACTACGCCATCGACCTGGTGGCGCAGCACAAGGGCATCGAGGTGGACCTGGCGGCCATCGACCTGTCCGAACCGGCGGTGTACGAGATGTTGTCGCGCGCCGACTCGGTCGGGGTGTTCCAGGTGGAGTCGCGCGCGCAGATGGCCACCCTGCCGCGGCTGCGCCCGCGGGTGTTCTACGACCTGGTGGTGGAGGTCGCGCTGATCCGTCCCGGGCCGATCCAGGGCGGGTCGGTGCATCCCTATATCCGCCGCCGCAACGGTATCGACCCGGTGACCTACGAGCATCCGAGTATGGCACGCGCGTTGCGGAAAACCCTGGGAATACCGCTGTTTCAGGAGCAGCTGATGACGCTGGCGGTGGATTGCGCCGGGTTCACCGCTGGCGAGGCCGACCAGTTGCGGCGCGCGATGGGATCCAAGCGGTCTCCGGAGCGGATGCGCCGGCTGCGGGACCGGTTCTACGACGGCATGGCGCAGCGTCACGGCATCACCGGCGCGGTGGCGATGCGGATCTACGAGAAGCTGGAGGCCTTCGCCAACTACGGGTTCCCGGAGAGTCACGCGATGAGCTTCGCGTCGCTGGTGTTCTACTCGGCCTGGTTCAAGCTGCACCACCCGGCGGCGTTCTGCGCCGCGCTGCTGCGGGCGCAGCCGATGGGTTTCTATTCGCCGCAGTCGCTGGTCGCCGACGCCCGACGGCACGGGGTGGTGGTGCACGGCCCGGACG
Organism: uncultured Mycobacterium sp.; assembly: GCA_964397355.1. Taxonomy (GTDB): domain Bacteria; phylum Actinomycetota; class Actinomycetes; order Mycobacteriales; family Mycobacteriaceae; genus Mycobacterium. The sequence continues at coordinate 4,460 of CAYNJD010000285.1, forward strand.
TCAACGCCAGCCTGGCGCACGCCACGCTGGAGCGCGACGGCACCGAGGTCCGGCTCGGGCTGGG
>CAYNJD010000286.1:0-4522 GCA_964397355.1 uncultured Mycobacterium sp.
GCCAGCACCTGGGTCTGGGCGAAGAAGTTGCTCATCAACAGGTCGTGCATGCTGCCGGTGCCGTCGGCGGTGGCCAGGTCGTCGACGGGTCGGGAGAAGCCGATGAAGTCGGCCGGCACCAGCCGGGTGCCCTGGTGCAGCAGCTGGTAGAACGCGTGCTGGCCGTTGGTTCCCGGCTCACCCCAGAAGATCTCACCGGTGTCGGTGGCCACGGGGGTGCCGTCGGCGCGAGTCGACTTGCCGTTGGATTCCATGGTGAGCTGCTGCAGGTAGGCCGCGAAGCGGTCCAGGTCATTGGCATAGGGCAGCACCGCGCGGGACTGCGCGCCGAAGAAATTGGAGTACCACAGTCCGATCAGCCCGAGCAGCGCCGGTGCGTTGGATTCCAGTGGGGCGGTGCGGAAATGCTCGTCGACGACGTGGAAGCCGGACAGGAACTCCGCAAAACGCTCCCGGCCGATCACCGCCATCACCGATAGCCCGATCGCCGAGTCCACCGAGTAGCGGCCCCCGACCCAGTCCCAGAAACCGAACATGTTCGCGGTGTCGATGCCGAACTCCTCGACCAGCCGGGCATTGGTGGAGACCGCCACGAAATGCTGCGACACCGCGGCGTCGCCCAGCGCCTCGGTCAGCCAGCGCCGGGCCGCGGTGGCGTTGGTCAGCGTCTCCAGCGTCGAGAACGTCTTGGAGGCCACGATGAAAAGCGTTGTGGCGGGATCCAAGCCGGCCAGCTTCGCGGTCAGGTCAGCCGGGTCGACGTTGGAGACGAACCGTGCCGAGATGCCGGCGTCGGCGTAGTGACGCAGTGCCCGGTCGACCATCACCGGGCCCAGGTCCGAGCCGCCGATACCGATGTTGACGACGGTTTCGATGCGCTTCCCGGTCGCACCGGTCCAATCCCCGCTGCGCAGCCGGTCGGTGAACTCGCCCATCGCATCGAGCACCGCGTGCACGTCGGCGACCACATCCTGGCCGTCGACGTTCAGGTCGGCGTTGCGCGGCAACCGCAACGCGGTGTGCAGCACCGCCCGATCCTCGGAGGTGTTGATGTGCACGCCGGCGAACATCGCAGCGCGCCGGTCTTCCAAACCGGCCGCCCGGGCCAGATCGACCAGCAGGCTCATCGTCTCGGCGGTGATGCGGTGCTTGCTGTAGTCGATGTAGAGATCCCCGACGGTGACGGTGAATTTCTGGCCGCGGTCGGGATCGTCGGCGAACAGCTGGCGCAGGTGGGTGTCGCCGATCCGCTGGTGATGCTTGCGCAACGCGTCCCACGCCGGGGTGGCGGTGATGTCGGGGATCTGTTGAACGGAGCTCATTCCCCGACAGTAGTGCGCAGCCGCGGTCAGTGACCGAGCCGGCCGCGGCCCAGCCGCAGCAGCAGCATCGCCAGCTCCTTGCCGTCCTGGCCGAGCTCGCTGTAACGCTCGAGCACCTTCATCTCGCGGCTGTGCACCAGCCGGGTGCCGCCGGAGGCCATCCGGGCCTTGCCGATCTCCTGCGACACCTCGGTGCGGCGCTTGACCGCGGCCAGGATCTCGGCGTCGAGCCGGTCGATCTCGTGGCGCAATTCGTCGATGTCGGGTAGCTGTTGGGATTGGGCAGTCATGGGTTCGGACTCCTGATTGTCGCTGTTGGTGGTTTCTGGTCCCATCCGCGATCCGGCCTCACGCAACAGACGAGCCCCGGGTCGGCGAAGCGGACCGCGGGGCGCAGGCGAAGCAGCTAGACCACGGGCACCGCTGACCGGTACCCGGAGAAAAATCGACGCTGCATGTCAAGCACGAACCGAGTCTGCCACTAAGGGCCGTGCCTGCGCAAAGACTGTCGCCATCCGGCGGTACGTTGGGTTCGTTATGACCGTGCACGCGACTTCAGGAATCGATCACCTCCTCGATGGGCTCAACCCGCAGCAGCGCCGGGCCGTCCTGCACGAGGGTTCGCCGCTGCTGATCGTCGCCGGGGCGGGCTCCGGCAAGACCGCGGTGCTCACCCGGCGCATCGCCTACCTGCTGGCCGCCCGCGATGTCGGGGTGGGGCAGGTGCTGGCGATCACCTTCACCAACAAGGCCGCCGCCGAGATGCGGGAGCGGGTGGTGGGGCTCATCGGCCCGCGAGCCCGGGCGATGTGGGTGTCGACGTTCCACTCCACCTGCGTGCGGATCCTGCGCAACCAGGCTTCGGTGGTGCCCGGGCTGAACTCCAACTTCTCGATCTATGACGCCGACGACTCGCGGCGGCTGCTGTTGATGATCGGCCGGGACATGGGCCTCGACGTGAAACGGCATTCGCCGCGGCTGCTGGCCAACGCCATCTCCAACCTGAAGAACGAACTGATCGACCCCGACCGGGCGCTGGCCGACCTCACCGAGGACTCCGACGACCTGAGCCGGGTGGTGGCCGCGGTCTACGCCGAATACCAGCGCCGGTTGCGCTCGGCCAACGCGCTGGACTTCGACGACCTGATCGGTGAGACGGTCGCGATCCTGCAGGCGTTCCCGCAGATCGCCCAGCATTACCGGCGCCGGTTCCGGCACATCCTGGTCGACGAGTACCAGGACACCAACCACGCGCAGTACGTGCTGGTGCGCGAGCTGGCGGGGCACGGCGGAGGCGGCCAGGACGGCGAGCAGTCCGATGACCTGCCGCCGGCGGAACTGTGCGTGGTGGGCGACGCCGACCAGTCGATCTACGCCTTCCGCGGCGCCACCATCCGCAACATCGAGGACTTCGAACGCGACTACCCGGATGCCGTGACGATGCTGCTGGAGCAGAACTACCGCTCCACGCAGAACATCCTGTCGGCGGCCAACGCGGTGATCGCCTGCAACTCCGGGCGCCGGGAGAAGCGGCTGTGGACCGACGCCGGCGACGGCGAGCTGATCGTCGGCTACGTCGCGGACAACGAACACGACGAGGCCCGGTTCGTCGCGCAGGAGATCGACGCGCTGTCGGATGCCGGCACCGTCAACTACGGCGATATCGCGGTGTTCTACCGCACCAACAACGCGTCACGGTCACTCGAAGAGGTCTTCATCCGCGCCGGCATACCGTACAAAGTCGTTGGCTGCGTGCGCTTTTACGAACGCAAAGAGATCCGCGACATCATCGCCTATCTGCGAGTGCTGGACAACCCCGGCGACGCGGTCAGCCTGCGGCGCATCCTCAACACCCCGCGCCGCGGCATCGGGGACCGGGCGGAGGCATGCGTGTCGGTGCACGCCGAGAACACCGGCACCGGTTTCGCCGCGGCACTGCGCGCCGCCGCCGAGGGCAATGTGCCGATGCTCAACACCCGCTCGCAGAACGCGATCGCCGCTTTCGTCGCGATGCTCGACGAATTGCGGGCGCCGCTCGGCACCGCCGACGAGGACCTCGGCGGCCTGGTCGAGATGGTGCTGGACCGCACCGGCTACCGCGCCGAACTGGAATCCTCCACCGACCCGCAAGACCTCGCGCGCCTCGACAACATCAACGAACTCGTCAGCGTCGCACACGAATTCAGCATCGACCGGGCCAACGCGCTCGCCGACCAAGATGGCGCCGCCGACGAAGAGGACGTACCCGACGTCGGGGTGCTGGCGGCGTTCCTGGAGCGGGTCTCGCTGATCGCCGACACCGACGAGATCCCCGAACACGGCGCCGGCATGGTCACGCTGATGACGCTGCACACCGCCAAGGGACTGGAGTTCCCGGTGGTGTTCGTCACCGGCTGGGAGGACGGCATGTTCCCGCACATGCGGTCGCTGGGCGACGCCCGCGAGCTCTCCGAGGAACGCCGGCTGGCCTACGTCGGCCTGACCCGGGCGCGGCAACGGCTCTATCTGAGCCGGGCCAAGGTGCGCTCGGCGTGGGGCCAGCCGATGCTGAACCCGGAATCGCGCTTCCTGCAGGAGATCCCGCAGCAGCTCATCGACTGGCGGCGCACCGACGCCACCGCCTCACCGAGCGCTCCGGTCAGCGGTGCCGGCCGGTTCGGCACGCCGAGACCGGCACCGACCCGTTCCGGCAACCGGCCACTGGTGGTGCTGGCGCCCGGTGACCGGGTGTCGCACGACAAGTACGGCCTGGGCCGGGTGGAGGAGGTGTCCGGGGCGGGCGAGTCGGCGATGTCGCTGATCGACTTCGGCAGTTCCGGGCGGGTGAAGCTGATGCACAACCACGCGCCGATCACCAAACTCTAGCGACGTCGCTACCGGTACAGTGCGGCCAAATCGCCCTCCAGCCAGCGCTTGGTGGCCGGGTGCAGCGCCGCCACCACGGTCGCGATCTGGACGACCGGGATGGTGTGCACTATCCACGGCACCCGGGCGCCGGCGATGAACAGGCTGCCGAAGGTCAGCAGGGCGACCACCGCCCCGATCGCGATCAGGTACCGGCCGAATGAGCGCCGCAGCAGCAGCATGATCACGCCGGATATCGATGTCACCGCGAACACCAGGCTCAAGAACCCGACCGCGACACAGAACAGCCGGTCGGTCTGCCACCAGCTGGCGATCAGGTCGGTGGACACCACCGA
>CAYNJD010000287.1:0-4467 GCA_964397355.1 uncultured Mycobacterium sp.
GAATACGCACCGCCGCGCAGCCCTCCGACCACCGCGAAGGTGGAGGTGATGTTGACGATTCCCGATCCGGGACGCAGGTGCGGCAGCACGTCGCGCGCCAGCCGGAACGGGGCCCGCAGCATGACGTTCAGGAAGTGGTCCAGGGTGTCGTCGTCGGTGTCGTGCAGCGGCTTCGGGCTTCCGATGCCGGCGTTGTTGATCAGGAAGTCCACCCGGCCCCACCGGGCCAGCGTGGTCTCGACGATCCGCCGCGGGGCGTCGGTATCCGTCAGGTCGACGGCCAGCGTGGCGATACGATCCCGGTCTCCCACCGCGGCCGCCAGCCCCGCCAGTCGCTGTTCGTCGCGTCCGGTCGCCAGCACCGCCATGCCGTTCTCGGCAAGTTTTGCCGCACAGCCGAATCCGATCCCGCTGCTGGCGCCGGTCACTATCGCCACCTGCATGACTCAGTCACCTACCTTATCCCGGGCCAGTACCGCCCGGATGTGTTGTTTGACCACCTTGCCGGCATCGTTCTTCGGTAGTTCCGGCCAGATCACCACCTGTTCAGGGGATTTGAACTTCGCGACGCCGTGCGCGGTCAGCATGGCGCGCAGCTCTGCGATATCCGGCGCGGCGTCGCCGGCCGGAACGATGACGGCGCAGGCGCGCTCGCCGGTGCGCTCATCTGGCACGCCGACGACCGCGATCTCGGCGATCCCCGGATGACCGGCCAGGATCTCCTCCACCTCGCGCGCGGAGATGTTCTCGCCGTTGCGGATGATGACGTCCTTGACCCGGCCGGTGACCAGCAGGTAATCGCCGTCGACCCAGCGGCCCAGATCACCGGTGGCGAAGTAGCCCTCGGCGTCGAAGCAGCCGCGCTCGTCCTCGGGCCGCCGGTAACCGAGCAGCATCTGCGGCCCGCGGACGTAGATCTCGCCTTCGCCCGCCGGGGCGCCGCGGTGGGCGACCAGTTTGATGTCGGCGATCCCGGCCCGGCCGTCGGTCTCCGCGGCGTAGGACCGCTCGTGGGCGCCCACCGCGCCGATCGTGGTGACCGGAACCTCGCTGGAGCCGTACACCCGGGTCACCGCGGCTCCGCGGAAGTAGCCGGCCGCCTCCCGGATCAACTCCGCGGGAACCGACGCGCCGCCGCAGACGAACACCTTCAGGTCGGGCAGCCGGGTGCCGGCGTCGCGGGCGGCGGCCAGCAGCTGGGCCAGAAACGGCGTCGCGCCGGCCACGTGGGTGCAGCGCTCGGCGAGCATGAGCTGCACGGCCGCCTCCGGATTCCAGGTGTCCATCAGCACGGCGGTGGTGGTGAGCAACAACGGACACTCGAAGGCATAGATCGACCCGCCGATGTGGGCGATGGGGGACGGCACCAGAAACCGGTCGCCGGGTTCGATCAGCCAGTGCCTGCCTAGCTGACGGATCAGCGCGTTGATCGAGTTGTGGCTGTGCAGCACGCCTTTCGGTCGGCCGGTGGTGCCCGAGGTGTACAGCAGCAGCCGGACCGCATCGGGGTCGACCGTCGGCCACGGGATGTCGGCCGGGCCGTCGAACAGCGTGCGGTATCCGGTCTGGGCACCCGGCTCGCCGCGTACCACCACCACCTCCGGCGGCTCGGCGACCGCAGCGCTCACCCGGGCCAGCATGCCGGCGTAGTCGTGGCCACGGAACTGCCCCGGCACGAAGATCATTCGGCTGCGCGAATCGGTCAGGATGAACGTCAGTTCCGCGTCGCGCAGCGACGGCAGGATCGGGTTGACCACCATCCCGGCCAGGGTTGCGGCCAGGTAGACGACGGCGGCCTCATGCCAGTTCGGCAGCATGAACGACACCACACTGCCGGTGGGCATCCGCTGCAGCATCGCCGCGGCCAGTGCACCGGCGCGGGTGTGCAGCTCTCGGCAGGTCAGTCGGGTGTCGCCGTCGACGACCACCACGCGGTCCGGGGTCTGCTCGGCCGCCTGCGCCAGCGCGTCGACCAGCGTGTGCGGCCTCACGGGCCGGGCTGTCCCGTCACCCGGTGCAGCGTCATCGAATACCGGTAGTCGCCGCCGGCGTGGGTGTTCACCGTCACCTGGGCGATCTCGCCCTCGGAGGTGGTGTAGCCGCGTTGCATCTGCAGCGCGGCGGTGCCGGGGTCGACGGCCAGCGCATCGGCGAGTTCCGGGGTGACGATCACCGCGCGGATGTGCTGGCGCACCTCGACGACGCTGACCCCGAACACGTCCTCGATGAGCGGGAAGATCGGGCCCGAATGCCGCTGCAGCAGCCGGCCGACTCCGGCGAACCCGCGGTTGATGTAGTACTCGGTTCGGCAGATCGGCGCGCTCTGATCGTCGGCACGGCGGTTGCCGCGCACCGCCAGCCATTCGGTGCCGGTGGGCAGGCCGGTGCGCTCGGCGATGGCGTCGTCGACGGTGACCATGGCGTTGGACTCGATCTCGAAGGAGGAGCCCGCCGCGAACGCGACCAGGTCGTCGATCGACACCACGTCGTGGGCGTAGCAGTTGGTCGCGGTGCGCGGAATCACCACGGTGCCCGCGCGGGGCCGGGAGACGACGAGGTTGTCCTCACGCAGCCGCCGCAGCGCCTCGCGGACGGTGTAGCGGCTGACCGTGAACCGTTCGCACAGTTCGTGTTCGGTGGGCAACTGCGAGCCGATCGGGTAGACGCCGTCGGCGATCTCCTTGCGCAGCACGCGGGCCACCTTCAGGTAGCGGTGGTCGGTCACGGGACGACCGGGTGTAGTGCCAGCACGCTGCCGTCCCCGTCGGCGGCGACGAACAAGGTGCCGTCGGGGTGGCGGGTGATGCCGGCGAACGGGCCCTGCGGACCGGAGAACGGCGGCATGCCCTTCAGCGGCTTGGGTGACACCCCCGGCGGCGGTCCGATCGGCAGCCCGGAGGCGACGGTGTGCCGGGTGCCGGTGTCGAGGTCGACGGCGAGCACCTGCCGGGCGCCGGCGTCGACGATGTAGAGCCGGCCGTCGGCCAGCAGAATGCCTTGCGGCCGGGCCAATCCGTCGACCAGCGGCTCGACCCGCGACCCGCTGACGCGCACCACCCGCCCCGCACCGGATTCGGCCACCAGGCAGGCGCCGTCGCTGTCCACGACGACACCGACCGGGCCGGCCAGGCCGTGGGCGAGCACGTCGACCGCCCCGGCGCGCACCCGCAGCACCCGGCCGGTGCCGAACTCGGTGACCACCACACCGGCCGATTCCAGCGCCACCCCGTAGAGCTGGTCGAAGCCGTCGGCGAGCACCTCGGTGGCCGACTGGCCCGGCCGGTAGCGGCTGACCTGCCCGCCGGAGGTGGTGACGACGAATTCGCCGGGACCGGCCGCGGCCACACCCCGGATGAAGCCGGGATAGCCGGGACTGAACAGCATGCCCAGCGTCTCGAGCCGGCCGCCCGATCGCACCGCGTAGAAGTAGGTGCCGTCGGCGACATAGAGGTTGCCGCCGTCGTCGACCGTCAGGTCCAGCGGCCAGTTCAGCCCGCCCGGCAGCACCGTGGCCGGTTCGTCTCCGGCGGTGATCTCGGAGATCTCGCCGCTGAAGTTGGAGACGAACAGCCGGCCGCCGGCGAAGGTGCAGTTGTCCAGTCCGGGCTGCAGTTGCGCCAGCACGGTGCGATCGCCGCTGCGCGGGTCGATGCGCAACACCTGGCCGCTGGCCGCCTGGGTGGAGACGATGCGTCCGTCGGCGTCGAACTTCACCGAGTCGGGCACACCCAGATCGGCGGCGACGCGTTGCGGTGCGGCCTCGGTTGCATACGGGTCGATGCGCCAGATCTCGTTGGCCGTCATCACCGGGAAGTACAGCCACCCGTCGGGCCCGACCTCCATGGCGTTGGGCGACGGCAGGTTCTCGGCGAGGATGCGCTGCGCGCCGGTGGCCCGGTCGAGCTCCATCAGGCGCCCGCCGTCGCGGCATTCCCCGACGAACAGGTGATCGCCATGCACGGTGATGCCGTTGGCGCAGGGCAGGTCGTCGCGCAGCACCCGGCTGCGGCCGTTGTCGAGTGCGCTGACCCGGCCGTCCATCACCTCGGTGGCATACAGCGTGCCCGCGGCGTCGAACGCCACGTCGTCGGGCGCCACGATGTCGCCGCCGCGGGCGCTCACCACAGCCAGCTCACCGGTGGCGACATCGAGTGCACTGATGCGGCTGCCGGTGACCTGCGCGATGTAGACCCGCCCGTCCGGGCCGGTCCGCAGGCCGTTGGCGCCGAACAGTCTGCTCGGTTCGGTGATCCGCTCAAGCCGCCAGCCCGCGGCGACCGCCGGGCTGGTGAGGCCATCGCGGGGCAGCGGCGACGGTGGCACGAGGCTCATGACTTCGGACGGTATCAAGCGCAGTTAGTCCAGACAATAGCTGTCAGTCGTGCGTTCACGGCTCTTGACGCGTCAATAACCACTGCGGAATAGTGTTCTGCAATACGCAGAACGGAGTATTTTGTCCGAACAAAT
>CAYNJD010000288.1:0-4461 GCA_964397355.1 uncultured Mycobacterium sp.
AGCGCCGCCTGGGCGATGTCGATGGTGCGGTTCATCACCTCGAAGCTGCCCAGTTTGGGCACCTCGGGCGCGTCGGACACCGGCTCCTCGCTGTCCCGGGTGTCCTCGGCGTCGGTGTCAGTGTCGGATTCGGACTCGCCGCTGCTGAACCGGTCCATGATCGCGCGTGCGGTCGGCCGGTCCAGCAGGGATCGCACCCCGCTGGTGTCCAGCAGCGCCGACGTACTGCGCAACATGCGATTCAGTCGCCCGGCCGGCGGCGCCTCCCGCTCCGAATCCTCCGCGTCCGTGTCGGCGGTGGTCGGGTCGCCGCCGTTGAGGCTCACCGCGATGGTCAGGTCGGCGTTGACGGCGCACAGCGGCGCCATCGGCAACGGGTCCAAGATGCCGCCGTCGGCCAACAGTCGCCCGTCGACCACGTGCGGTGCGATCACTCCCGGGATGGCGATCGAGGCGCGGATGGCGGTGTCGACGGGGCCGCGCTGCAGCCACACCGAGCGGCCCGCGATCAGATCGGTGGCGACGGCGGTGTAGGGGATCGGCAACTGCTCGATATTGATGTCGCCCAAGATGTCCCGGACGACGTCGAGAATCTTTCCGGCCCGCAGCACGCCGGCCGCGGTGAACGATGGGTCCAGCAGCCGCAACACCGCCCCCTGGGTCAGCGACCTGGCCCACTCGGCGAACTCGTCGAGTCGTCCGGCCGCCTGCAGACCGCCGACCAGCGCACCCATCGACGACCCGGAGATCCCGACGATGTCGTAGCCTCGCTCGCGCAGTTCGGTGATCACCCCGATGTGGGCATACCCGCGTGCGCTGCCACTGCCCAGCACCACCGACACGCGCGGTGCAGTCGTAGAGCTCATAGCCACCATTTTGCGTGCAATGCCAGGGCGGCTTTCGCCTCACCGTGATTGCAACCGCAAGCCGGGTACAAACAAGCAGGTAAGGGCGGATAAACCGGTCCGCATGCCGGATCGGGTTCGCCCGGCGGCCGGGTGGGCCGCTGCGCGGGGGGCGTGGCTGCGCCTAGCATGGCCGCTGTGATGGAGCACGTCGGATTCCAGGGCTGTTGTCGCCGCAGCTGAGCGCTGCCGCCGATCCCTGTCTCGAATCCACCCCATCCGTTCTGGAGTTTCATCATGGTTATCGCCGATCCCATCGCGTTGCGGCCTTCGGGGGTCCGTCCCCGGGCGCTGCGCCTACCCGACCTTTTGCAGACCACCGACCTGGCCGCCGACGCGGTGTTGGCCGGCCGCTATGAGCACCTGCTGCCCGCCTCGGGGCTCCCTACCGACAGTCGCTGGTTCACCCGGATACACGGTGACGCCCGGCTCGACATCTGGCTGATCAGCTGGGCGCCGGGGCACGCCACCGAACTGCACGACCACGGCGATTCGCTCGGCGCATTGACGGTGCTCTCTGGATCGTTGGACGAATTCCATTGGGACGGAACCCGGCTGGCGCAGCGGCGGCTCGATGCCGGAGATCAGGCCACGTTTGCGCGGGGCTGGGTGCACGACGTCGTCTGGGCGCCGTCGCGCCCCGGGCCGACGCTGAGCGTGCATGCCTATTCGCCGCCGCTGGTCGAGATGTCCTACTACGACGTCACGGCTGACAACATGCTGCGTCGGCAACGCACCGAACTCACCGAACACCCGGAGGCCTCATGACCGCGACGCAGGTGACCAGTCGTATCGACGGGATGCTCGCCTCGGCGCGAGCCCGGTTGCACCGGTTGACCGCCGAACAGGTGCCCGCGGCACTGCGCGACGGCGGGTATCTGGTCGACATCCGGCCGGCGGCCCAGCGCGCAAGGGAAGGGCAGGTGCCCGCCGCGCTGGTGATCGAACGCAACGTGCTGGAGTGGCGCTGCGACCCGACCAGTGACGCCCGGCTGCCGCAGGCGGTCGACGACGACGTGCAGTGGATCATCTTGTGCTCGGAGGGCTACACCTCGAGCCTGGCCGCCGCAGCGCTGGTGGACCTGGGCCTGCACCGCGCCACCGACGTCATCGGCGGCTACCATGCGCTGGCCGCCGCCGGGGTGCTCGCGCAGCTGGGCGGTTAACTCGTTTCGCCGCTGTGCAGCAGCGGCCGTAGGCGCTGGGTCTTCTCCGCTGTCCAGCCCGGGGGTTGCAGCACCGCTGCCCAGGCATTGGCGATGTTGTCCTGGTAGGAGTGTCCGTGGCCGGCCGGCACGTTGATCGCCACCGCCATGTCGGCAGAGACCTGCAGGAACGTCACCACCGGCTTCCAATTCACCTCCGGCAGCACGTCATAGCCGCGCGGTTCTTCGAGCCAATCGGGTTTCTTGAACAACAGGTTGGGATTCCACCAGGCGATCGGGTCGGAGGCATGCTGCAGATAGACCACCCGCGGCGTGCTCCACGGCGCGTCCGGACGCGCGAGGTCACCGGGCCGGGACACGAACCTGACGTGGCTGCCGTCGTGGTAGATCGGCAAGACCTCGGGGGAACCCGGATCGCGGGTGGCGGTCAGGTCGGTCCAGATGGTGTTCTGGAACGTCGGGCCGGAGAACACCGCTCCGTCGGTGCGCGCCAGCACGTTGTTGAGGTTCATGAACGGTGCCTCGCCACCGAATGACCCCAGGCTCTCGCCGAACACCACGATCTTGGGGCGCTTGGACTCCGGCAGCTTGCGCACCCGTTCGTCAACCGCCTCGAACAGTGCCTGCCCGGCCTGACGGGCGTTCTCCTTGTCCACCAGGAAGGACAGCCAGCTCGGCAGGAACGAATACTGCATGCTCACGATCGCGGTGTTGCCGTTGAACAGGTATTCCAGCGCCGAGGCGTGCGCTTCGTTGACCCACCCGGTGCCGGTGGTGGTGGCCACCGCGACCACGGCGCGCTCCAGGCCGCCGGTGCGTTCGAGTTCGCTGGCGGCCAAGTCGGCGATGGCGGCGATCCCGTCGGCGGAGTTCAGGCCCGCGTAGGCGCGCACCGGCTCCATCGCCGGGGCGTTGTTGAAGGCGGACAGCTTCGCGACGGTGGGACCGCCCTCGACGAAGGTCCGGCCTTCCCGGCCCAGCGACTCCCACGACGCCAGCGACCCGGGGCCGCCCGACCGATGCGCGCTGGTCGGCGGTTCGGTGTCGGGACCCATTTCGTCGTTGACGGTGGCGAAGGTGTGGTTCATGGTTCGCATGGCGACTTTCACCACCACACCGTTGAGCAGTGCCACACCCAGTGCCAGCAATAGCATCACCGAGATCACCGCCGAGATCCGCGGCGGCGCAATACGATTGAGCTGCTGCATCATCAGGCGTGTCAATCGCCGGGTCAGCTGTCCGATCTCGACCAGCAGGAACAGCACCACCACCGCCAAGACGCCGTCAAGCGGGTAGCCCCACCATTTCAGGTGTGCGACACCCATCACGTCGCGGAGGTGGTCCTGGGAGAAATGAAACCGCACCATCATCACGATGAGGCCGATACTGGCGATGGGCAGCAGTACCGCCCATGCCCAGCGCGGCGGTGGCGGACTGGAGTCCTTGGAACGCAGGTAGCGCACCAGCCAGACCGCGAACACCCCCAGGCCGTAGCCCACGGCGCCGGACCCGCCGCTCACCAGGCTTTGGAACAGTGGGCCCCGCGGCAACAGCGACGGCGTCAGGGACAACCAGATGAACACCACGCCGACAGCGGTGCCGGTGAAGGTGTAACGCCGGGCCCACCAAGGCTTATCGGCCGAGCCGGCCATGGGCTAGCGGTGGGTGAAGTTCGGTGCGCGCTTCTCGGTGAAGGCTGCCATTCCCTCGGTCTGGTCCTCGGTGGCGAACGCGGAATGGAACAAGCGACGCTCGTAGAGCAGTCCCTCGGCCAGGGTGGACTCGAAGGCCCGGTTGACCGCTTCCTTGGCCATCCGGGCCGCCGACAGGCTCATTCCGGCGATGGTGGCGGCCACCTTCTTGGCCTCGGCCAGCAGGTCGTCGGCCGGCACCACGCGTGACACCAGTCCGCTGCGTTCGGCCTCGGCGGCATCGATGGTGCGGCCGGTCAGGATCAGGTCCATCGCCTTGGCCTTGCCGATGGCCCGGGTCAGCCGTTGTGAGCCGCCCATGCCCGGCAGCACACCGAGCTTGATCTCGGGCTGGCCGAACTTGGCGGTGTCGGCGGCGATCAGCACATCGCACATCATCGCCAGTTCGCAGCCGCCGCCCAGGGCGTGCCCGGCCACCGCGGCGATCGTCGGGGTTCGCACCGCGGCCAGCTTGCCCCAGGCGGCGAAGAAGTCAGCGGCGAACACCTCGGCGAAACTCAGCTCGGCCATCTCCTTGATGTCCGCACCGGCGGCGAACGCCTTGGCGTTGCCGGTGATGATGATCGCGCCGATGCCCGGGTCCTGGTCGAATTCGGCTGCAGCGGTGGTGACTTCCTTCATCACCTGGCTGTTGAGCGCATTCAGTGCCTGCGGCCGGTTCAACGTGATGGTGCCGAC
>CAYNJD010000289.1:0-93 GCA_964397355.1 uncultured Mycobacterium sp.
GGCGGTGCAGGTCTTCCACGTGCGCGGTGGCCGGGTCCGCGGCCAGCGCGGCTGGATCGTCGAAAAGCCCGGCGACCCCGGCGATTCAGCGAG
>CAYNJD010000289.1:193-4417 GCA_964397355.1 uncultured Mycobacterium sp.
GTTCGACGAAGGAGAGGCGAAGCTGGGATCGCCGCATGAACCGGGCGATTCAGCGAGGTTCGACGAAGGAGAGGCGAAGCTGGGATCGCCGCATGAACCGGGCGATTCAGCGGGCTCGCTGGAGCGCCTCGTCGAGCAGTTCGTCACCCAGTTCTACGGCGATCAGGCCGCTTTGGAGGGCTCCGCCGACGAGCCGCTCAACCCGGTGCCGCGCGAGGTGCTGGTGCCCTGCCTGCCGGCCAACGCCGACGAGTTGACCAGCTTGCTGTCGGGCCTGCGGGGTTCGCGGGTGTCGTTGCGGGTGCCGTTGCGCGGCGACAAACGCGCTCTGGCCGAGACGGTCGAGCGCAACGCCAAAGAAGCTCTGCAGCAACATAAGTTGAAACGAGCCGGGGATTTCACCGCCAGATCCGCTGCGCTGCAGAACATTCAGGAGTCGCTGGGGCTCGCCGATGCGCCGCTGCGTATCGAATGTGTCGACATCAGCCACGTGCAGGGCACCGATGTGGTGGGATCGCTGGTGGTGTTCGAGGACGGACTGCCCCGCAAGTCGGACTATCGCCACTTCGCGATCCGGGAAGCGGCCGGCGAGGGCCGCTCCGATGACGTGGCCTCGATCGCCGAGGTGACCCGCCGCCGCTTCCGGCGCCACCTCGACGCCGAAGTTCTTGCGCCTGAGGGAAAATCACGCAAATTCGCCTATCCGCCGAATCTCTACGTGGTGGACGGCGGCGCTCCGCAGGTCAATGCGGCGGCCGCGGTGCTGGCCGAGCTCGGTATCACCGATGTCGCCACCATCGGCCTGGCCAAGCGGCTGGAGGAGGTGTGGGTGCCCTCCGAGCCGGACCCGATCATCCTGCCGAGGCAAAGCGAAGGCCTGTATCTGTTGCAGCGGATCCGTGACGAAGCGCACCGATTCGCCATTACCTACCATCGCAGCAAACGGTCCAAGCGGATGACCGCATCCGCGCTGGACGCGGTGCCCGGCCTCGGCGAGCACCGGCGCAAGGTGTTGATCTCGCATTTCGGCTCGGTGGCACGGCTGAAAAAGGCTACCGTCGAAGAGCTCACCTCGATCCCGGGGATCGGCGCGGCGACGGCCGCCGCCGTACTCGAGGCGCTGGGGGCCGACGGCGCGACCGGCGCCGCTGAACAACAACGGATGTCGGGATGACCAGGGAATCATCGAAGGGCGTGCGAGAGCGCGACGTCGCCGGCCCCGGCGACGGCGCCGGCATCGACGTCGTACTGGTGACCGGGCTGTCCGGCGCCGGCCGCGGCACGGCGGCCAAGGTGCTCGAGGACCTGGGCTGGTACGTCGCCGACAACCTGCCGCCGGAACTGATCACCCGGATGGTGGATCTGGGCCTGGCGGCGGGATCGCGGATCACGCAGCGGGCGCTGGTGATGGACGTGCGCTCGGCCGGGTTCACCGGGGACCTCGACTCGGTGCGCACCGAGCTGGCCACCCGCGGCATCAATCCGCGGGTGCTGTTCATGGAGGCTTCCGACGACGCGCTGATCCGCCGCTACGAGCACAACCGGCGCAGCCACCCGCTGCAGGGCCAGCAGACGCTGGCCGAGGGCATCGCCGCCGAGCGAGTCATGCTGGCAGCGGTTCGCGCGGCGGCCGACCTCGTCATCGACACCACCGTGCTGAGCGTGCGCGAGCTGCGGGAGAGCATCGAGGAGATGTTCGGCGGCGACGCCGTGAGCGCTCCCACCTCCATCACGGTCGAGTCATTCGGGTACAAGTACGGCCTGCCCATGGATGCCGACATGGTGATGGATGTGCGGTTTCTGCCCAACCCGCACTGGGTCGACGAACTGCGTCCGCACACCGGCCAGCACCCGGCGGTGCGTGACTACGTGCTGAGCCAGCCGGGTGCGGACGAATTCCTCGACGCCTACCATCGGCTGCTGTCCCTGGTGGTCGGCGGCTATCGACGGGAGGGAAAGCGATACATGACCGTGGCGATCGGTTGCACCGGCGGCAAACACCGCAGCGTCGCCATCGCCGAGGCGCTGGCGCGGCTGTTGGACACCCGGAATGCCGAAGCCGACAAGGACGAGCTGTCGGTGCGGGTGCTGCACCGGGATCTGGGCCGCGAATGAGCTGCGCCGGCGAAGACATGGCCCGTGGTGATGGGGTGGGGGCAACGCCCGCGTGCGGGGGAGAGCGGCGCCGATGAGCGTTGAGCCCGCCCACGGAAACCCGAGCATCGTCGCGCTCGGCGGGGGACACGGCCTCTACGCGACGCTGTCGGCCGCCCGCCGGTTGACCCCGCACGTCACCGCGGTGGTCACCGTCGCCGACGACGGCGGCTCGTCGGGCCGGCTGCGCGGGGAACTGGACGTGGTGCCGCCGGGGGATCTGCGGATGGCGCTGGCGGCGCTGGCCTCCGACAGCCCGGCCGGACGGTTGTGGGCGACCATCCTGCAGCACCGCTTCGGCGGCACCGGCGCGCTGGCGGGGCACCCGATCGGCAACCTGCTGCTGGCGGGCCTCAACGAGGTGCTGGCCGATCCGGTGGCCGCGCTCGACGAACTGGGCCGGATGCTCGGGGTCAAGGGCAGGGTGCTGCCGATGTGCCCCATCGCGCTGCAGATCGAAGCCGACGTGTCCGGACTCGACGCCGACCCGCGGCTGTCGCGGCTGATCCGGGGTCAGGTGGCGATCGCCACCACGCCGGGAAAGGTGCGCCGGGTGCGGCTGCTGCCCGGCAACCCGCCGGCCACCCGTCAGGCCGTCGACGCCATCATGTCCGCCGACCTGGTGGTGCTCGGCCCGGGGTCGTGGTTCACCAGCGTGATCCCGCATCTGCTGGTCCCGGGGCTGGCGTCGGCGCTGCAGGCGACCCGGGCCCGGCGCGCCCTGGTGCTCAACCTGGCGGCCGAACCGGGGGAGACCGCGGGATTCTCGGTGGAGCGGCATCTGCACGTACTGGCGCAGCACGCGCCCGGATTCACCGTTGACCACATCATCATCGACGCCGAACGCGCGCCCAGCGAGCGGGAACGTGAGCAGCTGCGCCGGGCCGCGACGCTGTTCGCGGCCGAGGTTCGGTTCGTCGATGTGTCCAGACCTGGTACACCTTTACATGACCCAGGAAAGTTGGCGGCAGCGCTGAACGGGGTTCGGGAAGCCGGCGCGTCGTCGCTGACGATCCCGACACCGGTGGCGACGCCGGCTGAGGGCGGGGGCCGGCAATCCGGCGTGAGTGGACCGAGCGGGCTCGGGCCGGGAGGTGACAAGACGTGGCGATGACCGCCGAGGTCAAGGACGAACTGAGCCGTCTGGTGGTCAGTTCGGTCACCGCGCGCCGCGCCGAGGTCGCGGCGTTGCTGCGCTTCGCCGGCGGGCTGCACATCGTGGCCGGCCGGGTCGTGGTCGAAGCCGAGGTGGACCTGGGTGTCATCGCTCGGAGACTGCGCAAGGACATCTTCGACCTGTACGGCTACAACGCGATCGTGCACGTGCTCTCGGCCAGCGGAATGCGCAAGAACACTCGCTACGTGCTGCGTGTGACCAAGGACGGTGAAGCGCTGGCCCGCCAGACCGGGTTGCTGGACCTGCGCGGCCGCCCGGTGCGCGGGTTGCCCGCCCAGGTTGTCGGTGGCAGCATCGCCGATGCCGAAGCTGCTTGGCGCGGCGCGTTTTTGGCGCACGGATCACTGACCGAGCCGGGCCGGTCATCAGCGCTGGAGGTCGGCTGCCCGGGGCCGGAGGCGGCGCTGGCGCTGGTCGGGGCGGCGCGGCGGCTCGGGGTCAGTGCAAAGGCCCGCGAGGTACGCGGGGCCGACCGGGTGGTGGTGCGCGACGGCGAGGCGATCGGTGCGTTGTTGACCCGGATGGGCGCCCAGGACACCCGGCTGGTCTGGGAGGAGCGCCGCATCCGCCGGGAAGTGCGCGCCACCGCCAACCGGCTGGCCAACTTCGACGACGCCAACCTGCGCCGGTCGGCGCGCGCCGCGGTGGCGGCGGCTGCCCGGGTGGAACGCGCCTTGGAGATCCTCGGCGACACCGTTCCCGATCATCTGGCCTCGGCCGGCAAGCTGCGGGTCGAGCACCGGCAGGCATCCCTGGAGGAGCTGGGCCGGCTGGCCGACCCGCCGATGACCAAAGACGCGGTGGCCGGCCGCATTCGGCGGCTGCTGTCGATGGCCGACCGCAAGGCCAAGCAGGACGGCATCCCCGACACCGAGTCCGCGGTCACCCCGGAG
>CAYNJD010000290.1:0-4404 GCA_964397355.1 uncultured Mycobacterium sp.
CCAACCACGCCCTGACCGCCACCACCCAACTCGCCGCACCCGCCGCCGGCACCACCGAAAGCGCGATCTCGCCCGGTCTGGCATTCGACTTGGCCGGCGCGGTCCTGGAAGTGGGCAGCGTCGGCCCGTTCGGCGCGATCGGTCTGGGCGGCGCGTTCGGCGGCCTGGCGATCACGCTGGGCGAGCTGGCCTTCCCCGAAGGCGCAGAAGGCCTGGGGGCGCTGGGAAGTCTGGGCCTGATCGGCCAAACCGCCCCTGCCCTAGGAGCTTTGGGTTCCGCGACCGGCGGGGTCGGTGCCACCTGGGCGAGCATGGGCAAGGCGGTGCCACTGGGCTCGCTGTCGGTGCCGCAGGCCTGGGCGGCCGCCGCGCCGTCGGCGCTGCGCGAGGTCACGCTCGCCTCGGCGCAATCCAGCACTACCGCCGCCGCAGCAGCGGCCGGTGCCGAAGCCCCCTACGCCGAGATGGCGCTGTCCAGCATGGCCGGCCGCGCCATGGCCGGCTCGGCGGCACCGGGCCGTGGCGTAGCGGTGGCCACCCAGCCCAAGCCCACCGCAGCACCACCACCAAAACCGGCCGAGGAAGCCGAGGAATCGGAGAAACCGGCGAAGCCCAAGGCCATCGGCGTCGTCGCCGAACTGCGGGCACTGGTCGAACTGCGTGACACCGGTGTTTTGACCCAGGAGAAATTCATCCAGCGAAAGCAGCGCCTCCTGGGCGAGTGACCTGGTATCCGGGGTGGACAATGATGACCGATGTCGGATAACACGGATCGCCGGCGACCCCGGAAGGCCATCCTCGGGCAGCTGCCGCGGATCAGCCGGCCCGACGGATCACCGATCCGGGTGCTGCTCGTCGATGACGAGCTGGCCCTGACCAATCTGGTGACGATGGCCCTGCACTATGAGGGGTGGGTCGTCGACGTCGCCCACAACGGCCGCGACGCCGTCGCCAAGTTCCACAGCGGCGAACCCGATCTGCTGGTGCTCGACATCATGCTGCCCGACGTCGACGGGCTGCAGATCCTGCAACGGGTCCGCGAATCCAACGCCTACACCCCCACGCTGTTTCTCACCGCCCGCGACTCGGTCACCGACCGGGTCACCGGCCTGACCTCGGGCGCCGACGACTACATGACCAAGCCGTTCAGCCTGGAGGAGCTGGTGGCCCGGCTGCGCGGACTGCTGCGCCGTTCCAGTCAGCTGGCGCCACCGGTGGACGAGGTGCTCACCGTCGGCGATCTGACGCTGGACGGGGCGAGCCGGCAGGTCACCCGCGGGGATGTCCCGGTGTCGCTGTCGGCCACCGAGTTCGAGCTGCTGCGGTTTCTGATGCGCAACCCGGGGCGGGCGCTGGCCCGCGCCGAGATCCTGGACCGGGTCTGGAATTACGACTTCGCCGGCCGGACCAGCATCGTCGACCTGTATATCTCCTACTTGCGCAAGAAGATCGACGTCGACGCCGAGTCGATGATCCACACCGTGCGGGGGGTCGGATACATGCTGAAGCCGCCGGGATGACCGACACCGCGACCTCGCCATGGTGGCGTCCGCGCGCACTGCGCCGGCAGCTGGTGCTGGGCGTGTCGGGCGTGGTGACGGTGGTGTTCGTCGCGGTGGGCGTGGTGTCGGTGCTGAGCCTGCGCAGCTACGTCACCGCGACCAGCGACGCCGATTTGTCCGAGTCGCTCAACGCCTTCAATCATTCCTTCGCCAAGTACCGAAACGTCGAGAACATCACCGGCCCCGACGGCATGTCGACGATCGGGCGGGCCATGCTCGGCTTCAACGATCAGACACCGGGCAACGTGCTGGCGGTGCTGCGCGACGGCAAGGTGATCGGGTCGGCGGTGTTCACCGAGGAGGAACCCTATCCGGCGCCTGCCGCCGTGGTCGCCGCCATCGACGCCCACCATTGGCACAACGGGCCCCCGCAGACCATGATGCTGGGCAGCCTGGGTTCCTACCGGGTGGAGACCCGTGTCGTCGACGACGACGACATGTTGTTCATCGGCGGGTCACTGGATCTGGCTAACCGTACAGTGGCACGTCGAATGGCTTCTGCCGCAGCGCTTTACACGCTGGCATTGCTGATCACCGCGGGGTTGACGATCACGGTGGTCAGCTACGCGTTGCGCCCGCTGCGCCGGGTCGCCGCCACCGCCGCCTCGGTGGCCGCGATGCCGCTGACCGACGGCGACGAGCGCATCACGATCCGAGTGGCCGACGACGACGTCGACCCGGAGAATGAGGTGGGTATCGTCGCCAGCGCGCTGAATCGGTTGCTGGACAACGTCGACAGCGCTCTGGCCTACCGCAGTGAAGCCGACCGCAGGATGCGGCAGTTCATCACCGACGCCAGCCACGAGCTGCGCACCCCGCTCGCGGCGATCCAGGGTTATGCCGAGCTGACCCGGCAGGACGCTTCGACGCTGCCGCCGACCACCGAGTACGCGCTGGCCCGCATCGAGTCCGAGGCGCAGCGGATGGCCTCGCTGGTCGAGGAGCTGCTGCTGCTGTCGCGGCTCGGCGAAGGCCAGGATCTGCAGATCGAGGACGTCGACTTGGCCGACCTGGTGCTCAACGCGGTCAACGACGCGGCGGCGGCCGCACCGAGCCACCACTGGGTCAAGGACCTGCCCGAGACCCCGGTGTGGGTCCGCGGCGACCGCGCCCGGCTGCATCAGGTCGTCACCAACCTGTTGAAGAACGCCTGGGTGCACACCCCGCCCGGCGTGACCGTCACGACCGCCATCACCGAGGACCGGTCGTCGGTGGGCGGGCCGACCGCGGAGCTGACGGTGGCCAACGACGGGCCCGGTATCGACGCCGAGATGGTGCCGCACCTGTTCGAGCGGTTCGTCCGCGCCGACAAGGCGCGCTCCGGCAAGCTGGGCAGCACCGGGCTGGGGCTGGCGATCGTCGCCTCGATCGTCGATGCGCATCGCGGTTCGGTGGGCGCGCAATCCACCGACGGCGCCACGGTGTTCCGGGTGCGGTTGCCGGTGGTGAAGCCGCAGGCCTGAGAAGCGACGCCGGCTGCCGTCCCCAATCAACCGGCTCTTCGGAGATTCATGGATCGAGTACACGCAGAATCTCGTCGGCGAACCATCTATGTCGCGTTCCAGGCCCCTCCCCGACTTCACGGACAATGCCCTCAGCCGTCAGGGCACGGAGAAGATTTGTCGCGCCGGGCTGACTTACGCCAAGCTGATTTTGGACCGCCCGAACAGTCATAATCGGGTTGGCAAACAGGAGATCGGCCACCTCGATCGCACGGCTTCTACTGCCCTGCAAGATCAGGCGGTATTTCTCACGAAGATCGGCGAGACTTTCAGCTCTACTGACGGCATCTGCCGCCTGACCAGCGATACCGACGAGAAAGAAATCCAGCCATTCGTTGATCTCGCCCCGCTCGCGGACGAACTGGAGTCTGTCGTAGTACTCCTCCTTGTGCTGATCAAAGTAACTGGATACGTAGAGCAGTGGCGTGGGCAGCCGTCCACGGTCAACGAGGTAGATGATGATGAACAATCGGCCGATTCTGCCGTTTCCGTCGAGAAACGGGTGGATCGTCTCAAACTGATAGTGCAGCAACGCGCATCGAATCAGTAGGGGGAGCCGCGGATCCGCATCGTGTAGATACTTCTCCCAGTCATCGAGCGCTCTCCACATGTTCTCTACGGTTGGTGGCACAAAGCGAGCCGTTTTGGGTTGATTGTCGGGTGACGATATCCAATTCTGTGTCTGCCGAAAATCTCCCGGTGTCCGTTCTTGTCCGCGTACACCCGCGAGCAGGATCTCGTGCATCTCTTTTACGAGCCGGAGCGAGATCGGGAATCCGTGTTGCAGTCTCTCCAGGCCATGGCGAAGCGCCATTATGTAATTGCGGACCTCTTGAACATCGGCCCGTGCGCTTTTGCCGGTCACTGCCGCATCGAAGACTTCTGTCACGGAGGCCTGAGTTCCCTCGATGCGAGAACTCGCCACCGCCTCGCGCGTGATATACGCATTGACAAGCAGGTGCGGGTCAAGGAGAAGACGGCCCGCACCTGCCAACCGACCGAGCGCCGCGTCCGCCTCCGACAAGAACATGATCGAATCTGGCCTGAGCGTCAACTCGCGCGGCACCGGTTGCGGGTCGAATGCGTAGTAGGCCGCTGAGCCGCCGGTCGAGACGGCGCGACCCCAGTCGGGCGCTACAAACCTTGTTGGGTCCACATGGCAAAGGTATAACAAAACCCCGATTACCTTTTAGGTCGGACTTGGACCTACAACTATCGTTGGGTCATCGCGCTGAACGATCCGTGGTCAACACCGCTGGCATTGCCGGGGACAACCCGCGCCCTACAGGCCGCCACAGCGCAACAGGCGGGGTGACCATCCTCGCCTGACCTGCACGTTT